>NZ_QTVP01000002.1:0-200263 GCF_003460645.1 Faecalibacterium sp. OF04-11AC
CGCAGGCACCCTCCACGGCCAGCGAGGCCGCGCCCCGGTAGCAGGCGCTGCCCGCCACCACCAGCACCGCCCCAAAGCTGCCCTTATGGCTGTCCCTTGCCCGGGGCGGGATGTGGGCCCAGACGGATTCCGGTGTGATGGTCGCAGCCATGGTCATACCTCCCCCTGAAGATAGCGCTTGATCTCTTTTTCCACTTCCTGTACTTCTTCGCGAAACATCCGGGCCGAGACGCGGAGGGCACCATGGCCCAGAATGATGATCTGCTCCATGCCGTCGGAGGTCGCCACCCGCACCCGGCGGTCCTTGCCGATCTCATGGGTGACATGCTCAATGAACATGTCCGCCGTCTCGGCCTCTTTGGTGTACACGATGTGGATATTGTGGTACTGCTCGATGCTGCCGGGGCTGCCGGGCACCCGGTAGGCGTCGAAGACCAGGATGACCACGCATTTTTTAAAGCCCTGATAATTGCACAGGATGTCCGCCAGTTTTTTGCGGGCGGCATCCAGACTCTCTTTGGAGAGGGCATTGAGCTCATCCCACGCAAAGATGATGTTATAACCATCCACCAGCAGATATTCCGGGGCCAGCGTCCATTGCTCGGCGGCAAAATCCGGGCGCTCTTTTTTCTGCACCGGGCGGAACGCGGCCAGCGGGTCCCGCTTGATGGGGCCGTAGGTCTGCTCAAAAATTTTCAGCAGCTCCGCATCCTCTTCCAGCGTGGCACGGTAGGCTGCTGCCCGGCGCTGGCGGCCCGCCTGCCGGGCGGAGGCAGCCACGGCGTCCGTCTCGGCAGGCTTCGATTTGCCCCAGCCGCTGTCCACATGCATGTGGCTGCGCACCTGCTCCCAGGGCACCACAAAGCCCGCCCCGTGGGCGCAGAACACCGAGTCCGCTGGGTTGTCCAGATCATGCTCCGGGGCATAGCCCGCTGCTTCCACCACTTCCTGGGTGTTGTGGCAGGGGCGGTAGCCGTCCAGCGTCAGGCTCAGGCGGCCACGGCCCCGGGTATAGCTCACCACCTCCATGGGATAACTGCGCATGGTGGCGGCGGGGGCCTTGCCCGTCAGGGTGGCTGTCTGGCCGTCGGCGCTGGTCTCCGGCGGGTCAAAGCTGCCCTCCATCCGCTGGATGTCATTCATGGCACGGCCCAGGTTCTCGGCCGGGACTTCCAGCCGGAACGTATACCAGGGCTCCAGCAGCTGTGTTTTGCCGATCTGATTGGCCATCATCAGGCCCTGCCGCACCGCGCGGTAAGTGGCCTGCCGGAAATCACCGCCCTCGGTGTGCTTGAGGTGGGCCCGGCCCGCAATGAGGGTAATTTTTACATCCGTCAGCGGTGCCCCGATGAGAACGCCAGGTGCTGTTTTTCTTCCAGATGGGTCATCACCAGCCGCTGCCAGTTTTTGTCCAGCACTTCTTCCCGGCAGTCGGCGGCAAACTGCATCCCGCTGCCGGCGGGCAGGGGTTCCAGCTTGAGGTGCACCTCGGCATAGTGGCGGAGGGGCTCGTAGTGGCCCACGCCCTCCATGGCCTCGGTGATGGTCTCCTTATATAAAATGCCGCCAGGGCCAAACTCCACCTCCAGACCGTACCGCTCGGCCAGCAGGCTTTTGAGCACTTCCAGCTGTACCTCGCCCATGAGCTGAACATGGATCTCGCCCAGCGTCTCGTTCCAGACCACATGGAGCTGGGGTTCCTCCTCTTCCAGCCGGTGGAGCTTGCCCAGCGCGGCGTGGATGTCCGCGCCCTCGGGCAGCAGCACCTGATAGCTGAGCACCGGCTCCAACACGGGCAGGTCGCTGTCCCGCTCGGCACCCAGCCCCTCGCCGGGGTGGGCCTGGGTCAGGCCGGTGACGGCACACACCTGCCCGGGGCCCACTTCCTCCGCCAGCGTATACTTCACACCGGAGTAGAGCCGCAGCTGGTTGGCCTTTTCGGCCCAGGGCCGCCGTCGCTTTCGCCGGTGAGCTGGGCCTTTACTTTCAAAGTGCCGCCCGTCACCCGCAGCCAGGTCAGGCGGGTGCCCTGCTCGTCCTGGCTGAGTTTGAACACTTTTGCCCCAAAGGCGTCCAGCGCCGGGGCCGGGCGGGTGTAGGTATCCAACCCGGCCAGCAGGGCGTCCACGCCCTCCAGTTTGAGGGCCGCCCCGAACCAGCAGGGGAAAACATGCCGCCGGGCAATGGCGGGAATGAGCTCCTCCGGCGTCAGGGCGCCGCGCTCCAGCACGGCCTCCATCAGCCGCTCGTCGCAGACAGCCAGCGCCTCGTTCCGGGTGTCCTCGTCCGCCCCAAAATCCACAAAGCCCTCGCCCAGCCGGTGGTTGAGCTGTTCCAGCAGTTTTTCTTTGCCGGGGCCGGGCAGATCCATTTTGTTGATGAAGACAAACGTTGGGATATGATATCGCCGCAGCAGCCGCCAGAGCGTTTCGGTATGGCTCTGCACACCGTCCGTCCCGCTGATGACCAGCACGGCATAGTCCAGCACCTGCAGCGTCCGCTCGGTCTCGGTGGAAAAGTCCACATGGCCGGGGGTATCCAGCAGCGTGATGGCCGTCTCCCCCGCCGTGAGCAGGGCCTGTTTGGAAAAGATGGTGATGCCCCGGGCTTTTTCCAGCGCGTCGGTGTCCAGAAAGGCGTCTTTGTGGTCCACCCGGCCCAGTTTTCGGATGGTCCCGGAACGGTAGAGCATGGCCTCTGAGAGGGTGGTCTTGCCAGAATCCACATGGGCCAGAATGCCCACCACCAGCTGTTTGGCCCTTTGTTTTTCTGCTTCCATGGCCGCTCCTTACATTGCGCCCGCGATCAGGCTGATGGCGACCAGCGGCACGCCCAGCATCAGGTTGGACAGCAGGCTGCAGAAGATCCGCTCCTCCGGCTCCAGCTCCTCAAAGGAGACGATCCGCTCGTCGGCATAGTCCACGATGGACTTGGTGGCGTGGCGCTTTTTCTTTTTGCCCATATCCTTGAATTCTTCCGCCAGGTGATGGATGGTGACCCCGTCCAGCCGCAGGTAATCCACCCAGGCCCAACCCAGCAGGATGGCCCCCAGCAGCAGCGCCGGAGCCTGCCACATGGTAAAAGTCCCGTCGCTGACATAGCGGTCCCACAGCAGCATCAATACCGCCACAATGGACACCCGGGTGACACATTTATATAAGATGGGGTGGAACATGTACTTTTTGTACATGGAAAACAACTTTTTCATCACGGCTACTCCTTATAAATACAGATACAGTTTTTATTGTAGCATGGTTTTGTGAAAAAAGATAGAGGCCGCGCAGCGGGCGGCTTCTCTGCCCAGGGCCGCACCTGTCAAAGTCATTCTTTTTATTTCAGCAGTTCTTCTTCTTTGCTTCTTTTTAACCAAAAGCCGTTGTTACTGTTTTGTTTTCAAAAGCAGGGCAATTTTCATTGACTTCTTTCCTGCAGAATGCTAGAATAACAACCAGTGCGACTATGATTTGTGTTTGCCCCGCATACAACGGAGGCGGAACAGCCACACTGTAAGGAAGAAAAGGAAAATAAGATCTGGGAGGATCCATTCCAATGAGCATCAATTTTGAGTCCCATACCATCGACCGCCGCAGCTTCCTCAAGGGCGCGGGCGTCCTGGGCGCTGCAGGCCTGCTGTCTGCCTGCGGCGGCAGCAAGCCCAACTCCACCCCCGCCGCTTCCGGCGCTGCGCAGGCCCCCAACACCACCGGCGGTGAGCCCATCAGCGAGTATATCTCCTTTGAGTCCGCCAACCGCGAGCTGGAAAGCTGGAACATCCTGTACACCCAGCAGTCTACCGACGCCAACGTCATCACCAACCTCTGGGACGGCCTGCTGAGCTTTGACTGCCACGGCAAGGTGGCACCCGCCATTGCTTCCAGCTGGGAGCACAACGAGGACTCCACCGTCTGGACGTTCCACCTGCGCAACGATGTCGATTGGGTCGATGTCAACGGCGAGGTGAAGACCCACCTGACCAGCAAGGACTTCCTGGTGGGCTTTGAGTGGGTCATGAACTCCTACAAGAACGAGGCCAACAACACCTCTATGCCCAACGACAACGTGGTGGGCGCTGCCGACTACTACGCACACACCAAGGAGCTGGGCGACGCTGCCGCCGACCTGACCTACGAGGATATGCTGAGCTTCGGCGTCGGCGTGGAAGCACCGGACGACTACACTCTGGTGTTCACCTGCCCCAACTCCTGCCCCTATTTCGATACCGTGGCCGCCTACAACAGCTTCTACCCTGCTGCTGAGGACCTGATCAACGAGCTGGGCATCGAGGGCTTCCGTGCCTGCGACAACACCACCATGTGGTACTGCGGTCCCTACATCGTGGAGGAGTATATCCAGGGCAACACCAAGAGCTACATCCCCAACCCCAGCTACTATGGCGCCAACGACGTGAGCCGCTTTGAGCGCTTCACCGTCACCATGCTGAGCGATATGACCATCGGCTACCAGCTGTACCAGAACCGTGAGCTGGACGAGATCGATCTGACGGAGTCCACCCTGACCACCATCACCAACGACCCCAACAACGAGTACAACAGCCAGCTGTGCGAGAAGCGCGCCAAGAAGTTCAGCTACTGCTTCATCTTCAACTACGCCCGCAACAACGCGGACGGCACCCCGGATGAGAACTGGAACAAGGCCGTGGCCAACAAGGCTTTCCGCCAGTGCTTCTACAAGAACCTGCAGCTGAGTCCTTTCTACGCACGCTACAACAAGATCAACCCCCTGAAGTGCGAGAACGACTTCTACACCATGAAGGGCCTGAGCTACACCTCCGACGGCACCGACTACACCACCCTGGTGGCCAACGAGCTGGGCTTTGGCAGCGAGGCTTACGACGGCAAGACCATGATCCGTATGCGCAGCGCAAACGACGCTGCTGCCCTGAAGAAGCAGGCCATGGACGAGCTCTCCGCCATCGGCGTCACCTTCCCCGTCCACTGCCACTACCACATCCTGGCCGGCTCCACCTCCGCTCTGGACAACGCCACCGTGCTGAAGCAGTGCTTCAAGGACAGCTTTGGCGATGACTTCATCGTGCTGGACATCGACACCTACGTTTCCTCCGTCATGAAAGAGATCGTGGCTCCCCAGCAGCAGTCCTTCGTCCACATGGGCTGGGGCGCAGACTTCGGCGACCCCGTCAACTTCCTGGCTCAGGTGGTGCTGCACGACGACAACGCTTACTACAGCTGCAACCTGACCAACATCGCTGCTGTGGCTGAGAACCCCGCCGACTACCAGAAAGACGTGGTCGCTGCCTTTGAGCAGTTCACCGATCTGGTCAACGAGGGCAAGCAGATCGTCAACGACAACGACGCCCGTTATGCCGCCTTTGCCAAGGCCGAGGCGCTCTTCCTCGAAGAGGACCTGATCTGCCCCACCGTCTACGACGTGTCCTGGTGCCTGACCCACGCCAACGAGTACAGCAAGATCAACGCCATGTACGGCCCCTGCAACTACAAGGCTGTCAACTGGGAGACCTCCGCGGAGGCTTACACCACCGTCCAGTACGAGCAGTTCGCCAAGGCATTCGATCTGGCTTCCCAGGGCTGATCTTCCCTGAATCCCGTTCCTTTTTTGCCGCCAGATGTAAAAGTTTTTTGAACATTGGCCGCAAAACGCAGACAACCGCGGCTGTCTTTCTTACAAGGACAGCTGTGGTTGTCTTATTTTTTTAGGCTTTTTCTCTTATTTTAATCATTTTTCAGTGCATTAAAGTAAATATATTTCATGTATCTTTCGGGTTCCGCTTTCTTTTTTAAGAAAAACGGTTTCCCTTTCCATTGACAACTAATTCTTTCGATGGTACAATAGATGCCGTGTTAAGGATTTTGCGGGAGGAGCACAGGCACAGGCAGAGGGGTCTGTTTCTGCGCTCTTTTGTATTCTCTGGCAAAACACCAGGGACAAAGCTCGCGCAGAAGAGTGGGGATCCTGCAGGGCACCGTGCCCTGCACCATGTGCCGTAGCACAGAAAAAATATTGGGAGGATAACACAATGAACATGAACTTTGAGTCCCGTTCCATCAGCCGCCGCAGCTTCCTGAAAGCGTCCGGCGTGGTGGGTGCCGCAAGCATCCTGGCAGCTTGCGGCGGCAGCTCCAGCAGCACGGCTACCAGCACGGCTGCTTCCGGTGCACCTGCTGCCTCTGCAGACGCTATCACCGACTATGTTTCTTTCGAGACTGCAAACCGTGAGCTGGAGACCTGGAACTTCCTGTACAGCCAGTCTGCCTCCGATCTGAACGTCACCACCAACATGTGGGACGGTCTGCTGAGCTTTGACTGCTACGGCAAGGCTGTGCCCGCCATCGCCAAGAGCTGGGAGCACAACGACGACTCCACCGTCTGGACGTTCCACCTGCGCGACGATGTGGACTGGTGCGATGTCAACGGCGAGGTGAAGAGCCACCTGACCAGCAAAGACTTCCTGGTGGGCTTCGAGTGGGTCCTGAACGCTTTCAAGAACGAGGCTTTCAACACCTCCATGCCCTCCGAGACTGTGGTGGGCGCCGCCGATTACTACGACCTGACCAAGGACAAGGGCGACGCTGCCGCCGACATGACCTACGAGGATATGCTGGCTGCCGGTGTCGGCATTGAAGCTCCCGATGATTACACGCTGGTGTTCACCTGCCCCAACCCCTGCCCCTACTTTGACACCGTGGCTGCCTACAACAGCTTCTACCCCGCTTCCGAGGATCTGATCAAGGAGCTGGGCGTGGAGGGCTTCCGTGCCTGCGATTACACCACCATGTGGTACAATGGTCCGTACCTGATGGAGGAGTTCATCCAGGCCAACACCAAGAGCTTCATCCCCAACCCCAACTACTATGCTGCCAACGAGTGCACCCGCTTTGAGCACCACACCGTCAAGATGATCAGCGACCTGTCCATCGGCCTGCAGCTGTATGAGTCCGGCGAAGTGGACAACATCGACCTGACCGAGTCCAACCTGACCACCATCACCAGCGACTCCAACAACGCGCACAACGCATACCTGTGCGAGAAGCGCCCCACCAAGTACAGCTTCCAGATGCACCTGAACTTCCAGCGTAAGGATGAGAACGGAAACCTGGATGAGAACTGGAACAAAGCTGTGGCGAATTACGCTTTCCGTCAGTGCTTCTACAAGGGCCTGAACCTGGTGAACTACTACGCACGCACCAACAAGATCAACCCCCTGAAGTGCGAGAACGACTACTACACCATGCCCGGCGTCTGCTACAACACCAAGGGCGAGGAGTACACCACTCTGGTCGCTAAGGAGATGGGCTTTGACACCGAGAAGTACGATGGCAAGACCATGATCCGCCTGCGTGCCAACAACGGCGATATCTCTGACCTGAAGAAGCAGGCCATGGAAGAGCTGAGCGCCATCGGCGTCACGTTCCCCGTCCACTGCTACCACTACATCAAGAGCGGCGATACCAATGCTCTGGATACCGCTACCGTGCTGAAGCAGTGCTTCACCGACAGCTTCGGCGATGACTTCATCGTGCTGGACATCGGCACCTACGTCTCCTCCCTCTACAAGGAAGTCCGTAACGTGCAGCTGCACTCCATCCTGCAGAACGGCTGGGGCGCCGACTTCGGCGATCCCGTCAACTTCCTGGGCCAGGAAGTGCTGAGCGACGACAACGCTTACTACGCTCAGACCACCTCTTGGATCGCAGCGGTTGAAGCTGACCCGAAGGATTACCAGAAAGACCTGCTGGAGCGTTATCAGGAGTTCACCGATCTGGTCACCGAGGCCAAGGCCATCGTGACCGACACCGACGCCCGCTACGCTGCCTTTGCCAAGGCTGAGGCTTCCATGCTGAACAACGCCCTGTGCATCCCCTGCCTGTACGAGGTGCTCTGGTGCCTGACCCACGTCAACGAGTACACCAAGATCAACGCCATGTACGGCCCCTGCAACTACAAGGCCGTCAACTGGGAGACCCGCCAGGGCGACGGCTACACCACCGAGGAGTACGAGGCGTTTGCCGCTGCTTTCGACGCGGCTTCCAAGTAATCCCCGCAGACTAAAATTAAGTAAGGTTCGGTAATAATGTTAAAATACACGGTTAAGCGGCTGGCGCAGTCGCTTGTTACGATTCTTCTGATCGCAACCATCGTCTTCCTGCTGATGCGCTGCCTGCCCACGGACTATTACTTCACTGAGGAACAGCTCATGAAGTTTACCGAGGAGCAGAAGTACGCGGCACTGGAAGCTGCTGGTCTGACCGACCCGATCGGCACCCAGCTCATCCACTTCTACAACGACCTGCTGCACCTGGACTTCGGCACTTCCCGCCGCATCCAGAACGGTGCCACCGTGGTCAAGGTCATTGGTAAAAAGTTCGGCGTCTCCATGCGTCTGGGCCTCATCTCCGCCGGCATCTCTCTGGTGGTCGGCGTGCTGATGGGCATTATCCAGACCGCGTTCAAGGATAAGCTGCTGGACTGGATCGGCACGGCTTACACGGTTTTCGTCAACGCGGTGCCCTCCCTGGTGTCCTACTCTCTGGTGCTGGTCTTCGGCTCCAAGTACCTGGGCTTCCCCACGCTGTACTCCACCCGGAATGTGGGCCCGTCCAGCGTGCTGCCCATCGTCTGCCTTTCTCTGGCTTCCATTGCAGGCTATGCCCTGTGGACCCGCCGCTACATGGTGGACGAGCTGACCCGCGATTATATCAAGCTGGCCCGTGTCAAGGGCCTGAGCTCCAGCGAGATCATGTTCAAGCATGTTCTGCGCAACGCCATGGTGCCCATGGTGCAGTATATCCCCCAGTCCATCCTGCTCACGGTCGGCGGCTCGCTGCTGATGGAGCGGTTCTTCTCGGTGCCCGGCATGGGCCCCCTGTTGACCGACGCCATCCAGCGCTATGACCTGAACGTTGTGCAGACGCTGGTCATCTTCTACGCCGTGCTGGGCATTGCAGGCGTTTTCCTGGGCGATGTTCTCATGATGGTCATTGACCCGCGTATCACTCTGACCGGAAAGGAGGAAGCTCGCTGATGGCTAAGGCATCTGATTTTGAGGGCAAGAAGCAGGACGAACTGTTCTACTTCGTGGATTACTCTCCGGAGGAGGCCGAGCGTGTCGGCTACTCCAACTACTCCTACTGGGGTTCTGTGGTGCAGAACTTCCTCAAGCACAAAATGGCAGTGGTCTGCCTGGTGCTGTTCCTGTTCCTGGTCATTTTCTCGTTCATCGCGCTGGCCGTTGGCAAGTACGATTACCAGACCCTGATCACCGACTCTTCCAAGGCGTTCATCGCGCCCAACAGCGAGTACTGGTTTGGTACCGACAACCTGGGCCGTGACTACTGGTGCCAGGTGTGGTACGCCACCCAGGTGTCCATCCGTCTGGCTCTGATCGTTGCCGTGGGCGAGAGCATCCTCGGTGTCATCATCGGCCTGATCTGGGGCTATGTCCGCAGCCTGGACCGCTTCTTCACCGAGCTGTACAACCTGATCGACAACGTGCCCTACATCATCTACATGACCCTGATCGCACTGGTCGTCGGCCAGAGCTTCACCATCATGGCCGTGTCGATGATCGCCATTGGCTGGCTGGTCATGGCCCGCCGTGTCCGCAACATGGTGTTCATGTTCCGTGACCGCGAGTACAACCTGGCTTCCCGCTGCCTGGGCACCCCGCTGTGGCGTGTTCTCACCAAGAACATCCTGCCCTACCTGGTCTCCGTCATCATCCTGCGTATGGCCCTGAGCATCCCCGCCACCATCAACCTGGAGTCCACCCTCTCTTACCTGGGCATCGGCCTGGGCATCGAGACGCCGTCTCTGGGCCTGATCCTGAGCAAGGTGCGCGGCTTCTTCCTGGATTACCCGTACCTGCTGGTCTTCCCTGCATCCATCGTGTCCATCATTTCCATTTCGTTCTATATCATGGGCAACGCGTTCTCGGATGCAGCCGACCCGCGCAATCACGTTTAATTAGATGGGAGAGAGAATCACAAACATGGATAGACAACCGATTATCTCTGCCAAAGACGTGGAGATCACCTTTAGCCTGCGCGGCAAAAAGCTGAACGCGATCCGCAAGTGCTCGCTGGACCTGTACGACGGCGAGACCCTTGCCATCGTGGGCGAGTCCGGCTCGGGCAAGTCCGTTTTCACCAAGACGTTCGTCGGTATGCTGGATGTCAACGGTAAGATCACCGGCGGTTCCATCATGTACGAGGGCCGCGACATGACCAAGTTCACCGAGAAAGACTGGCTGGGCATCCGCGGCAAAAAGATCGCCATGGTGATGCAGGACCCCATGACCAGCCTGAACCCGCTGAAGAAGATCGGCAAGCAGATCCAGGAGAGCATTGAGCACCACCAGGGTCTGCACGGCGAGGCCGCCAAAAAGGCTGCCATCGAGATGCTGGCCAAGGTCGGCATCCCTGACCCTGAGCGCCGTTACGAACAGTACCCTCACGAGTTCTCCGGCGGTATGCGCCAGCGTGTCGTCATCGCCATTGCAGCGGCCTGCCGCCCGCAGATCCTGATTTGCGACGAGCCCACCACCGCACTGGACGTGACCATTCAGGCGCAGATCCTGCAGCTGATCCGTGACCTGCAGAAAGAGCTGGGCATGTCGGTCATCTACATCACCCATGACCTGGGCGTTGTGGCAAACGTGGCCGACCGCGTGGCCGTTATGTACGCGGGCCAGATCGTCGAGTACGGCACCGTGGAAGAGATCTTCTACGACGCATGGCACCCCTACACCTGGGCGTTGCTGCAGGCGCTGCCGCAGCTGGGCACCAAGGGCGAGGCCCTGCCCACCATCGACGGCACCCCGCCGAACCTGTTCAACGAGATCAAGGGAGATGCATTTGCACCCCGCAACAAACATGCGCTGGCCATCGACTTTGTGGCAGAACCTCCGTTCTTCCAGGTAAGCGAGACCCACGCAGCAAAGACCTGGTATCTGGACCCGCGTGCTCCCAAGATGGAGCGCCCGCACTCCATCCAGAACCTGCGCGAGAAAATGGGAAAGATGGGAGGTTCCAACTTCAATGGCTGAGCGCGAAAAGCTGATTGAGCTGAAAGACCTTCAGATCACCTTTGGCTCTGGCAAAAAGAAATTTGTGGCCGTGGACCATGTCAATTTTGACATCTACAAGGGCGAGACGTTCTCGCTGGTGGGTGAGTCCGGCTCCGGCAAGACCACCATTGGCCGTGCCATCTGCCGCATCAACCCCACTTCCGGCGGCGACATCTATTTCAAGGGCCAGAAGATCAACGGCAAAATTCCCAAAGAGCTGGACCGTGAGGTCATCCGCAAAGTGCAGATGATCTTCCAGGACCCCATGGCATCTCTGAACGAGCGTGCAAGGTGGAGTACATCGTGGCGGAGGGCCTGCTCAACCACCACCTGTACAAGGACCAGAACGACCTGCATGAGAAAGTGATGGACGCTCTGCATGAGGTCGGTCTGCTGCCGGAGTTTGCTTCCCGTTTCCCCCACGAGTTCTCGGGCGGCCAGCGCCAGCGTATCGGCATTGCCCGCGCGCTGGTCATGGAGCCGGAGTTCATCGTGGCCGACGAGCCCATCTCCGCACTGGACGTCTCCATCCGTGCACAGGTGCTGAACCTGCTGAACGAGATGAAAAAGACCCGCGGCCTGACGTACCTGTTCATCGCCCATGACCTGTCGGTGGTCCGCTTCATCTCGGACCGCATCGCCGTCATCAGCAAGGGCCGCATCGTGGAGCTGGCAGAGGCTGAAGAGCTGTTCCTCCATCCCCTGCACCCCTACACCAAGGCGCTGCTGAGTGCTGTTCCCATCCCGGACCCGGGCCTCGAGAAGCAGAAAAAGCTCCTCGTGTACGACCCCTCCTGCCACGATTACAGCGTGGACAAGCCGGTCTGGGAAGAGATCGCCAACGGACACTTTGTTTACGGCAACCAGAAAGAGCTGGAAGCCTACCGCAAGGAGTACGAGAGCCAGCTGTAAGCAGTTGAACCGCTGCTTGCCTGTATTTTAACACAAAAACCCCGCCGCATTGGGAAACATCCCTCTGCGGCGGGGTTTTGTGCGTTTATTGGAAATTCAACCTCTCACCGCTCCATCCCGCTGCGCGGGCATGTCGCGGAGCTCCCCTGTCAGGGGAGCCTGATCGATGTTATATCAGTTCTGTTCCCGGTTTGGGCTGGTAAGCCTGCCAGAAGTTTTTCAGGCGTCCAGCCCCTGTGTCTGGATGCGCTGGGGCAGCTGGGCAAGCTTTGCCCAATCGCCGCCCATGGCGTACTGGTACCAGACTGCGGCACCCAACACAGCCAGCAGGAGCAGCACCAGCAGCCAGCGGCCTCTGTGGTGCTTTCTGCGGGGGTTTCCCGGTTTGGCAGCATTCGTTCCCGCCTCCGGGGCCGGACCGTTCTGGGCCGCTTTGCGGGCGGGCAGGAAGCCCGTCCCCTCCGCCTGCGGGTAATCACAGGCAGCACGGCGGATCATATCCAGCAGCCAGAGTGCGGCGTTGTCAGAAGACGGCACCGTGCGGAGCCAGCAGCCCTTTTTGCTGCTCAGAACGAGAACTTTCTCACTTCCCCGCTCCGCGCAGCCTGCGGCCAGCTCCGAGCCCACCACCCGCCGGGCTGCCTGCGCCCGGGCAAGGGCCAGCCGGACGGCATCCGGCTCTTCCGCTTTGAAACGGGCACGGGCCCGTTTCTCGATCTGAGGCCCGACCTTAGGGTGGGCGTAGCTCAGTGCCCCAAAGTCAAAGACCTTTTCGGCCCCGGGCACTGTTTCCAGACGTGCTTCCAGCAGGGCTCCGGCGGCGGCATCGCTGCAGACCAGCAGGCGGTCATGGGTCTCCAGTGCGTTGACCACCGCGGCGGCAAGGCTGGTATCCCCTGCCCCGTACAGATCCGCCTCAAATTGAGCCTGTAAACTCTGAGCGGCCTTTTTCAGCCCCGAGGGGCTGGCCGCCTGGAGGGCCAGCAGCGTTTCCCCGCCGCGGCTCTTCCACTGGGCCTGCGTCTTCCACTGGGGCGCAAACTGTCCCACAGCCCCTGCCAGCTGCCCCTGCGGCGCGCCAAACAGGCGCAGCACACAGCTTGTCTTTTCTTCGGCCAAACCGGATTCCCCCTAGCAAAGTTTACTCTGCCAGAAACGCCTCGTTGAGGGCATCCAGCGCGGCGGCGCTGTGCTGCTCCGAGGCGGCGAGGGGCTTTGTGTGCAGGTACTTTCCCCTGCGCCAGCCGCAGGCCAGCGCCAGCGCCGCCTGTGCGGCACGGGCGCGGACCAGGGCACGGTCCGGGCGGGAGACAAAGAGCTTCTGGACATAGACGGTATCGCCCCGGGCAGCGCCAAGGTAGACCGTGCCCACCGGGCGGACTTCATCGCCGCCTGTGGGCCCGGCAACGCCCGTCACGCTGACGGCGATGTCCGAACCGGAGGCCGCAGCGGCCCCCAGTGCCATCCGGGCTGCCACCGGGGCGGACACCACATTGTATTTTGCGATGACCTCCGGCTCCACGCCCACCAGCCTGGTCTTTGCCTGCTCCCAATAGGTCACAAAGCCATAGCCGAACACCTCGCTGGAACCTGACACCGAGGTAACGCGCTGGGCGATCATGCCACCGGTGCAGCTCTCGGCAGTGGAGAGAGTGAGACCCTGCTCTTTCAGGGTGCGCACCACCGTCTCTTCCAGTCCGGCTACGTCTTCATCATACACCGCGTCGCCCAGCAGATCATAGAACTTTGTGGCGTATGCGCGGCACATTTTTTCGCCGTCCTCCTCCGAGGAGGCCCGGGCCGTGATGCGGATCTCGCACTCCCCCGTCTTGCAGTAGATGGCGGCGGTGGGGTTGGCGTTTTCCAGCAGGTGCTTTACCCGGTATTCAATGTTGCTCTCGCCGCCCAGCACCCGGAGGGTGACGGAGTGGAGGGTGCAGTTCTGCCGCGCCAGCAGCAGCGGGCGGACGCTCTCGGTCCACATGGCTTTCATCTCGTGGGGCACGCCGGGCATCAGCACAGCGCAATGGCCCTCCTGCTCAAACCAGGCACCGGGGGCGGTGCCGTGGTGGTTGATGATCTTATGCCCTTTGGTGGGCACCATGGCCTGCTTGCGGTTGTTGGGGGTCGTCTCCCGACCGGAGCGGGCAAAAAAGCGGGTGATCTTCTCCCACTCGGCTTCGTCAAAGGCCAGCTCGTCCCCAAAGCAGGCAGCCACCGTCTCCTTGGTCAGGTCGTCTGCCGTGGGGCCCAGGCCTCCGGTAAAGACCAGAAGATCACAGCGGCTCTTGGCCTCGTTGACGAAATCCGCCAAACGGCCATGGTTGTCGCCAATGGTGCTCTCCCGCTGGACGGTGATGCCCAGGTCGGCCAGCTCCCGGCTCAGGTACTGGGCGTTGGTGTTGAGGATGTTGCCGAGCAGCAGCTCGGTGCCCACACTGATGATCTCTGCCGTCATCGTCTCACCCCACAAAATCCACGTCGTCGGTGATCCGGATCCGGATGCGCTCGGCGTTCTCGGCAGCCTCGGCTTCCAGCTGGGCCAGGCCCGGCATCCCAGCCTCGGCCTCTAAGATCTCGTCCAGCTCGGGGCGGATCTTCGGGTGCGGCGGGGTAAAGATGGTGCAGCAGTCCTCGTAGGGCAGGATGCTGGTCTCAAAGGTATTGATGTGGCGGGACGTCTCGATGATCTCGGTCTTGTCCATACCGATGAGGGGGCGGAGGATGGGCAGGTCCTGGGCGGCATCGGTGCACTGCAGGGCCTTGACGGTCTGGCTTGCCACCTGGGCCAGACTCTCGCCGGTGACGAGGGCCTCACAGCCCTGCTTCTTGGCGATGACGTTGGCAATGCGCATCATGCTGCGGCGCATGAGGACGGTGAACAGCACGTCCGGGGCGTTGTCCCGGATGTACTCCTGCGGCTTGGTGTAGGGCACCACAAACAGGTTGGTGCTGCCGGTATAGGGGGTGATGAGCTGGGCCAGAGCTTTGACCTTGAGCTTGGCGCGCTCCGAGGTGTACGGCGGGGACGCAAAATGGATGTGGTCCAGGCCGAGGCCGCGCTTTGCCATCCGGTAAGCGGCCACCGGGCTGTCGATGCCGCCGGAGAGCATGTTGAGCGCGCGGCCCGAGGTGCCCACGGGCAGGCCGCCCTCACCGGGGATCTTCGGGCCGTGGATATACGCGCCGTAATCCCGGACTTCTACAATCACTTTAAAATCGGGGTTGTGGACATCCACCTTGAGGTAATTGTGCTTGCCCAGCAGGTAAGCGCCCAGCTCCCGCATCAGCTCCGGGCTGGTCATGGGGAAGCTCTTGTCGGCGCGGCGGGCCTCCACCTTAAAGGTGCGGATGCCGTGGAGACTGTCGCCCAGATAATCCTCCGCCGTCTGGCAGATGGTGTCAAAATCTTTCTCACAGACCACGGCACGGCTCAGGGCAGCCAGACCAAAGACGGTTTTGACCCGGTCAAAGGCCAGGTCCATGTCGATGTCCTCTTCCTCGGGCTCCATGTAGAACGTGGACTGGGTGCAGTACACCCGGAACTTGCCCACGGTCTTGAGGCGGTAGCGCAGAATTTTCATCATGGCCGACTCAAACTGGTTGCGGTTGAGGCCTTTCAGGGACATTTCGCCCTGATAGCCCATAATCACTTCTCTCATATTATCTCCTCATTCTCTGTAAATGCTTCATGCCGTCTTCAAAGCGGTTGAGGAACGCGTCCACGTCCTCCGGGGTGTTGTCGGCGCAGAACGAAACGCGGATGGCCGTGTCGATGGCCAGCGGGTCCCGGCCCATGGCCGCCAGCGTGTGGCTGGGCTGGCCCCGCCCGCAGGCACTGGCCGAGGAAACATAGATCTGTTCTTCGGCCAGATAAGCCAGCATCGTCTCGCTCTTGATGCAGTTCTCGCTGAAATTGAGCACCTCCGGCACCGCGTTCTCCGGGCTGTTGATGACCACTTCCGGGAACGCTTTCAGCCCCTCCCGCAACCGGGCGTTCAGGGTGCGGACGGCCGTGTCCCGGCTCTTCATGGTCTTGGCCAGCCGGGTGGCAGCGGCTGCCAGACCCATGGCGTAGGGCAGGTTCTCGGTGCCAGGGCGCATTTCCCGCTCCTGCTCGCCGCCGAGGTAAGGCGGCTGGAACGCCTGCACGACGCGGTCGCTCAGGTAGAGGGCACCGATGCCCTTGGGCGCGTGGATCTTGTGGCCGCTCACGGAAAGAGTATCAATGTTGGCCAGCTTGAGGGGCACCCGCATCCAGGCCTGCACGGCGTCCACATGGACGATGGTGCGGCTGTTGCGGCGCTTGACCTCGGCGGCCAGGCGCTCCACATCGTTCCGGGTGCCGATCTCGTTGTTGACCATCATGCAGGCCACAAGGATGGTGTTTTTGTCCACATGCTCCAGCATCTCGTCGATGCTGAGGGTGCCGTCTGCCCTGGGATTGACCACGGTGACGTCATAGCCCATGGCGGCCAGGCGCTCCAGCGGCTTCTGCACGCTGGGGTGCTCGAACCCGGACACCACGATGCCCTTGCCGAATTTGCGGGTGAGCGCCGCGCCCAGCAGGGCCAGATTGTTGCTCTCGCTGCCGCAGGAGGTGAAATAGAGCTCTTTGGGCTTGCAGCCAAAGGTGCGGGCCACCGCCGCCCGGGCCGCGTTGAGGGCCTCCTCGCTCCGGGCCCCGGGGGCGTACAGGGACGAGGGGTTTGCCCAGTGCTCCCGCATGGCCTTGTCGATGACGTCCGCCACCTCGGGGGCTACCATGGTGGTGGCGGCGTTGTCCAGATAATGGATGTTCGGGTCTTGTATCATAACGGATGATTCCTGCCTTTTTCTTGCATAGTTATGGATAGTATATCACAAACCGCGTGCCAGCGTAAAGTACCTGTACACAGCAAAAAAAGCCGCCCCGCAGCGGTGCGGGCACGGCTCTTTTCCATGCGGGGCTCACGGCCGCGGGCGTGCGGCTCAGTGGTTCTCGTTTGCTTTCTGCAGCCAGATGCTGCCAATATCCAGTGCGTTGTACAGACCGTTCTTGGTGGTCTGGCGGGCAACACGAGCTTCCGGCGTCTTGGTCTCGTCGGTGGAGAGAAGCTGCAAATGAACCTTATCGGCTACCTGCATATTGCCGCTCTGTTTTGTGGAAAGGATCTGCAGGTAAAGCACATAAGGGTCGGTCATACGGCCGTAATACAGCTCGTTGTCCTTGCGGACGAGGGGCTTGCCTTTATAAGTCAGTTTTGGTGTAAATGGCATCGTGAAAGCCTCCCTATCGTTTAGATTCAGTTTAGTATACCATAATCTGCGCCCCTTGTGCAATAGATAGACGGACTCTTGCACAATTTTTCACGGCTTGCGCCTGCTGCCAGGGCGCTGTATAATAGGGCTGGAGATCACCACACGAACGGGGGAACTTTTATGGCTGATTATCAGGAATACCGCCGCCGCATCCTGCACCGCCGCTGGCGCCGGATGTTTACCGCTGTTGCCTTGCTGGTACTGCTGGTGCTGCTCATTTCCGTGGGCGTGCTCTGGAAGCGCCTCCACCGCGACCAGCGCCCGAATACCGTGGAGGGCCCCACCATTTTGCAGCAGGAGCTCACCGGCACCGAGTGGAACACCATCAGCTACACACCGGCCCGCCGCCTGAGCGTCCAGACCCAGGCCGACGGCACCACGGCCATGGATTTCCGGCTGGCGGCGCAGCCCGCCTCGGAGGCCGTGGACCGCAGCTGGTTTTCGGACGTGTGGTTCCTGGGCGACAGTCTGACCCAGGGGATGCAGATGTATGAAAACGGCCTGCCCAACGCGCATTTCTGTGCTTATAAAGGCGTGGGCCCCAACGCCGTGGTCAATGGCGCCACCTGCAAGCGGGCCGACGGTGTGGCAGAGATCCCCATGGATGTTCTGGCCGCCCAGCAGCCCCGGGCGCTGTACATTCTGCTGGGCACCAACGTCCTCAACCGGGACGACGATTACAGCAGCTTTCTGACCTATTACCGTCTGATGCTGGATATGGTCTCCCAGTCGCTGCCCAACACCACTCTCTATGTCCAGTCCATCACCCCGGTCCGGCCCGAAGTGCGGGAAAAGCACCCCGGCCTGTACAAGGAGCGACTGTGCCAGATCAACGATGAGCTGGCGGCCATCGCGCTGGAGAAGAACTGCATCTTCCTCAACCTGTGGGAGGTACTGGCCGATGAAAACGGCGACCTGAAAGCCGAGTACGCCCAGCCGGACGGCTACCATGTAAAGCCGGACGGTTACAGCGTCTGGGTGGAGTATCTGGCAGCCCACACCTGAGAATGATAGTATGACTTTTTACCGTGTCTGACAAAAATTTTTTGTCGAAATATTGACATTCCCCTAAACCCATGATAAGATAACACACGATTTTGAGAGACGAAGCGTGTCAGAGTCTTTTCAAAGCAATTTACCTTGGACCGCCCCGCGGGGGCTGAGGCCATACGGACAGCCGGGTCCACTGCCGACCGGCGGCGCAAGCCGCCATTATTGATTGAGTTTGAAGCTCAAATTTTATAAGTTGGTTCCTTTACAACCATGAAATTGCGCGGAACGCCGTGCAGACTTGTGAAACGGTCAATAAGAGTAGTAAAAGTGTAATTGCTATATAGACTCTCCTCATCCCGTCTTTTTGAATCATGTGATGGACTGCACTCCGGCATTGCTTCCCGGGGGTTTTGTCCGCACGTTCAAAATGGCTTTTTAAGCGCAAGTCTGCACCAGCGTGCAGGGCTTGCGCTTTTTTGTTTGTTCATGGCTTGGTACAGAGGACCAGGGACGGAGGAAAACAATGAGTGAGAACCGTACAAGGTTCCGGCTGGACCAGCGCCGTGCCCCTATTTACGAGGCGTTGGAGCAGTTCCGGCAGATGCGGGTGGTGCCTTTTGATGTGCCCGGCCACAAGCGGGGCCGCGGCAATCCGGAGCTGACCGCTTTTCTGGGCCAGCAGTGTGTGGGCGTGGATGTCAACAGCATGAAGCCGCTGGACAACCTCTGCCACCCGGTATCGGTCATCCGGGAGGCAGAAGAGCTGGCGGCGGACGCCTTTGGCGCGGCCCATGCCTTTTTGATGGTAGGCGGCACTACCAGCAGTGTGCAGAGCATGGTGCTTACCGCCTGCAAGCGGGGCGATGAGATCATCCTGCCCCGTAATGTGCACCGCAGTGTGCTGAACGCGCTGGTGCTCTGCGGCGCGGTGCCCGTCTATGTCAACCCCGAGGTCGATAAACGTCTGGGCATCTCCCTGGGCATGAAGCGGGAGCAGGTGGCAAAGGCCATCAAAGAGCACCCCAATGCCGTGGCTGTGCTGGTGAACAACCCCACCTACTACGGCATCTGCTCCGACCTGCGGGCCATCGTCAAGATGGCACACGACGCCGGGATGCTCTGTCTGGCCGACGAGGCTCACGGCACCCACTTCTACTTTGGCGGCGGGCTGCCCGTTTCCGCCATGGCAGCCGGTGCCGATATGGCTTCCGTCTCCATGCACAAGAGCGGCGGCAGCCTGACTCAGTCCAGCCTGCTGCTCATCGGGCCCAACGTCCACCCCGGCTATGTGCGGCAGATCATCAACCTGACCCAGACCACCTCGGGCAGCTACCTGCTCATGTCCAGCCTGGACATTTCCCGCCGCAATCTGGCGCTGCGGGGGCGGCAGGTCTTCCATCAGGTGGCGGACATGGCCGAGTACGCCCGGGAAGAGATCAACGCCGTGGGCGGCTACTACGCCTTTGGCAAGGAGCTGTGCAACGGCGATTCCGTCTTTGATTTTGACACCACCAAGCTCAGTGTCCATACCCTGGACATCGGCCTGGCGGGCATCGAGGTCTACGACATCCTCCGGGATGAGTACGACATCCAGATCGAGTTCGGCGACATCGGCAACATTCTGGCGTACCTCTCCATCGGTGACCGCCCGCAGGAAGTGGAACGGCTGGTCAGCGCACTGGCCGAGATCAAGCGCCGCTTCCGCACCGACGGGGCCGGCCTGCTGAGCCAGGAATACATTGACCCCGTGGTGGCCGCCAGCCCGCAGGAGGCGTTCTACGCCCCCAAAAAGAGCCTGCCTCTGATGGAGACCGAGGGCATGGTCTGCAGCGAGTTCGTCATGTGCTACCCGCCGGGCATCCCCATCCTGGCCCCCGGCGAGCGGATCACCAAAGAGATTTTGAACTATATCGAGTACGCCAAGGCCAAGGGCTGCAGCATGACCGGCCCGGAAGACCCTGAGATCTTACGCCTGAACGTTCTGGCCTAAAGGAGGAGAGAAACAACCATGGAATTTTGGTTTTCGGAATTTCACACCCCGGATGTGAAGCACAGCATCCGGGTCAACCGGCAGCTCTACTCCAAGCAGAGCGATTACCAGCGCATTGATATTTTTGAGACGCCCGAGTTCGGCCGGGTGCTCACCCTGGACGGCAACGTCATGCTCACCGAGCGGGACGAGTTCATCTACGACGAAATGATCGTCCACGTCCCCATGGCCGTGCACAAAGAGGCCAAGGACATCCTCGTCATTGGTGCCGGCGACGGCGGCGTGGTGCGGGAGCTGACCCGCTATGACCGGGTGGAGCGGATCGACCTGGTGGAGATGGATCCCCAGGTGGTGGAGGCCTGCCGCGCCTACCTGCCCGGCAATGCCTGCCGGATGGATGACCGCCGGGTGCACATTTATTTTGAGAACGCCCTCAAATACATCCGCCGCTGTGAGGAGGAATACGATCTTATCATCGTGGACTCCTCCGATCCGTTCGGCCCCTCTGAGGGCCTGTTCACCCGGGAGTTCTACGGCAGCTGCTTCAACGCCCTGAAAGCGGACGGCATCATGGTCAACCAGCAGGGCAGCCCGTTCTACACGGAGGACGCCAGCGCCATGCAGCGCAGCCATAAGCGCATCGCTTCCACATTCCCGGTCAGCCGGGTGTACCAGGCCCACATTCCCACCTTTGCGGCGGGCTACTGGCTGTTTGGCTTTGCCAGCAAAAAGTACCACCCCATTGACGATCTGGACGCGGACGCCTGGAAAGCGCTCAACATGCGCACCCGTTATTACACCACCCGGCTGCATGTCGGGGCATTCTACCTGCCGGCATTCCTGGAAGAAATGCTGCGGGAAGTGGAGGAACCCAAATGATCTCACCCAATATTGAAACTGTTCTAGGCTGCGACAGCAGCTACCGCGCCGCCGACATCGTGCTCTACGGTGCCCCCTACGATTCCACCACCAGCTACCGCCCCGGTGCCCGGTTCGGCCCCAGCGCCATCCGGCACGAGAGCTATGGCTTGGAAACTTACAGCCCCTACCAGAACGCCGACCTGACCGATTTTGACATCTTTGACAGCGGCGACCTCGAGCTCTGCTTCGGCTCCAGCGAGCTGGCCCTGGGCGACATCGAGGCCCGGGCCGCCGAGATCCTGCAGGACGGCAAGCTCCCCCTGCTGCTGGGCGGTGAGCATCTGGTCACGCTGGGTGCCGTGCGGGCTGCCGTGAAGAAATACCCGGACCTGCACATCGTCCACTTTGACGCCCACGCGGACCTGCGGGACGATTATCTGGGTGCCAAGCTCAGCCACGCCTGTGTCCTCCGCCGCTGCCATGAGCTGGTGGGCGACGGCCATATCCACCAGTTCTGCATCCGGAGCGGGGACCGGGCCGAGTTTGAGTTTGCGGCCCAGCACACCGAGATGCACAAGTTCGATTTCACCGGGCTGGCGGAGCTTTCCGCCGCCCTCTGCGAGAGCAAGGCCCCGGTCTACCTCACCATTGACCTCGACTGCCTCGACCCCTCCTGCTTCCCCGGCACCGGCACCCCCGAAGCCGGCGGCGTGAGCTTTTTGCAGCTGCTGGACGCCATCCGCACGGTGGCCAAGGCCAACATCATCGGAGCCGACCTCAACGAACTGGCCCCCATGCTGGACCCCTCCGGCGTTTCCACCGCCACGGCCTGCAAGGTGCTGCGGGAGCTGCTGATCGCGCTGGACAAGGGCTGGCCCGGCTTCCAGGTCTGAGCAAAAGCATTCTGAACATTCTGATACACCATCAACGACAAAGGAGAATCGTACCATGAGCAAAGTCCTCATCATCGGCTGCGGCGGTGTTGCTTCCGTCGCCATCCACAAGTGCTGCCAGGTGCCGGAAGTCTTTACCGAGATCTGCATCGCCAGCCGGACCAAATCCAAGTGCGATAAGCTGGCGGCAGAGCTGGCGCCCAAAACCACCACCAAGATCACCACGGCACAGGTGGATGCGGACAAGACCGAGGAAGTGATCGCCCTCATCAAGCCTACCAGCCGATCTGGTCATGAACATCGCCCTGCCCTACCAGGACCTGACCATCATGGATGCCTGCCTGGCCTGCGGCGTCAACTACATGGACACCGCCAACTATGAGCCTGAAAACACCGACGACCCCGCCTGGCGCGCCATTTATGAGAAGCGCTGCAAGGAGGCAGGCTTCTCCGCCTACTTCGATTACAGCTGGCAGTGGGCCTATGCCAAAAAGTTTGAGGAGGCAGGCCTCACCGCCCTGCTGGGCAGCGGCTTTGACCCGGGCGTGACCCAGGCTTACTGCGCCTATGCCAAGAAGCACGAGTTCGACACCATCGACACCATTGATATTCTGGACTGCAACGGCGGCGACCACGGCTACGCTTTTGCCACCAACTTCAACCCGGAGATCAACCTGCGGGAGGTCTCCGCCCCCGGCAGCTACTGGGAGAACGGCCACTGGGTGGAGATCCCGGCCATGAGCATCAAGCGGGAGTACAACTTTGACCAGGTGGGCGAGAAAGACATGTATCTGCTCCACCACGAGGAGATCGAGTCTCTGGCCAAGAACATCCCGGAGGCAAAGCGGATCCGCTTCTTCATGACCTTTGGCCAGAGCTACCTCGACCACATGCGCTGCCTGGAAGATGTGGGGATGCTCTCCACCACCCCCATCCAGTTCAATGGCCAGGAGATCGTGCCCATCCAGTTCCTCAAGGCCCTCCTGCCCGACCCCGCCAGCCTGGGTCCCCGCACCAAGGGCAAGACCAACATCGGCTGCATCTTTACCGGCAAAAAGGACGGCAAGGAGAAGACCTATTACATCTACAATGTCTGTGACCATCAGGAGTGCTACAAAGAGGTGGGCAGCCAGGCCATCAGCTACACCACCGGTGTGCCCGCCATGTGCGGTGCCCTCATGCTACTGACCGGCAAGTGGACCACCAAGGGCGTCCACACCGTGGAAGAGTTTGATCCGGACCCCTATCTGGATGCACTGGACAAGTACGGCCTGCCCCGCTCCGAGAGCCACGCCCCGGCTCTGGTGGACTGATGCGCTGCACCGATCCCCGCCCGCCCTTTGCGGGCCTGCACGGCAAAGAGCTGGATGCCCTGCTGGCTGCCCTGCCCACCCCCTGCTACCTGCTGGATGAGGCCCGGCTCCGCCGCAACGGCGAAATTCTGCGGGGCGTCCAGCAGCGGACGGGATGCAAGATCCTGCTGGCGCAGAAAGCGTTCTCCAATTTCGGCTGCTACCCCGTTCTGGCCCCCTATCTGGCGGGCACCGAAGCCAGCGGCCTGTACGAGAGCCGCCTGGGCAAAGAGGAGCTTCCGGAAAAAGAAAACCATGTTTTCTGCGCCGCCTACCGAGCCAATGAGTTTGATGAGCTGCTCCAATATGCAGACCACATCGTCTTCAACTCTCCCCGCCAGCTGGCAAAATTCGGCCCGGCCGCCAAGGCCGCGGGTAAGAGCGTCGGCCTGCGGATCAACCCGGAGTGCTCCACTCAGGAGGGCCACGAAATTTACGACCCCTGCGCGCCGGGCAGCCGCCTGGGCACCACCCGTGCCCAGTGGGATGCCGCCGTGGCCCAGCAGCCCGGCCTCGCCGCCCTGCTGGACGGCCTGCACTTCCACACCCTCTGCGAGCAGGACGCTGATGCCCTGGCTGCCACCCTGCCCGCCGTGGAAAAAGCGTTCGGCGACCTGCTTCCCCAAATGAAATGGGTCAACTTCGGCGGCGGGCACCACATCACCCGCCCCGGCTACGACCTCTCCACGCTGGAGCGCTGCATCACCGAGACACAGCGCAAATACGGCTTGCAGGTCTATCTGGAGCCCGGCGAGGCCTGGGCCCTCAATGCAGGATATCTCCTCACCACCGTGCTGGACACTTCGCGGAATGGCGAGACGTCCCTTGCCATCCTGGACATGTCCGCCGCCTGCCACACGCCGGACGTCATTGAAATGCCATACCGCCCGCCTCTGATGGACGCAGGCGAACCCGGCGAAAAGCCCTGTACCATCCGGCTGGGCGGCCCCACCTGCCTGGCAGGCGATGTCATCGGCGATTACAGCTTTGATGCCCCCCTCACGGAGGGTGACAAGCTGCTCTTTGGTGACATGGCCATCTACACCACCTGCAAGAACAACACGTTCAACGGGATGCCCCTGCCGGACATCTGGGCCCTGCAGGAAGATGGCACCCTCCGGCAGCTGGCTCATTTCGGCTACGGCGATTTCAAGCAGCGGCTCGGCAGCTGCCGCTGACCCTTACACAGCACAAAAGCACTGCTTCGGTTCCTTTCCGGGAACGAAGCAGTGCTTTTTATTGATAGAAAGGTTTGCCAAGCGCCACACTTTCCGTGTGTACAAATCACCTGAGACACTTTATAATAAGAAAAGGCCAACACGCCTTGCCGACCGCCGCTTCCCATACATTTGATTCCTATTATCGCAAGTCAAGAGATCCGTGCAACATTCAAACAGCATATTTGCGATATGCAATTCAACGTTGTTGCTGTTGCATTCAGAAAGCTTCATTGCTAATATATCCGCGTAACAGGCAAAATCTCTTGAAACGCTTCCTCAATAATGTTACAATTGTGCTATATAATGGTATATATTCGGAAAAAGCTGCTGGCAGCAGAACGAGAATGAACTTGCGGTGACATTCCTGAAATCAGCAGAATGAAAATGAAACCGGGATGAGACCGTCCGGGGCGGAGAGGAATTGAAGAAATGAAAAACTCTGGAACGAGCGAAACGCAGCGAGTGTGAACGATCCTTTTGTGACGTGAAAAACAAAGAAAGGTGGAACAAGTGGTTATGACGATTCAGGAATGTTATCAGAAAATGGGGGCTGATTATGAGGATGTGCTCAAGCGGTTGTACAGTGAGAGCATGATCCGTAAATTTGCCCGGATGTTTTTGGACGATGACAGTTATCCAAAGCTGGAGGACGCTCTCAAGAAAGAAAATGTAGAGGAAGCATTCCGCGCGGCACACACGCTCAAAGGTGTATGCCAAAACCTTGGTTTTACCAATCTCTATCAGCCTGCTTATGAGCTGACCGAGGTGCTGCGCGCGGGCACACTGGAAGGCTCCAAGGAATGGTTTGACCGTGTGACAGAACAGTACAACATCACGATCGACGCGATCCGCGCGGTGCAGTAACGCAGGCTGCCCAAGAGGTATCAGGAGAAGGAATCGATGAAAACAAAAACATTGCGCCGCCTTGTTTCGGTGCTTGCGGCACTGGTGATGGCGGTCTCCCTGCTGGCCGGATGCGGCACAAAAACCGCAGAACAGGTACAGGAGCAGGAGGATGCCCAGACCATCCAAGTGTATCTGTGGAGCACCAGCCTGTACGAAACCTATGCGCCTTATGTCCAGTCCCAGCTGCCGGACGTGAACATTGAGTTCATCGTCGGCAACAACGATCTGGATTTTTACAAATTTTTGCAGGAGAACGGCGGTCTGCCGGATATCATCACCTGCTGCCGCTTCTCGCTGCACGATGCGGCTCCCTTGAAAGACAGCCTGATGAACCTTGCCATGACCAACGAGGCGGGTGCTGTGTACAACACCTACCTCAACAGCTTCAAAAACGAGGATGGCAGCGTGAACTGGCTGCCGGTCTGCGCCGACGCCCACGGCTTTGTGGTCAACCGCAGCCTTTTTGAGCAGTACGATATTCCTCTGCCCACCGATTACGAGAGCTTCGTTTCGGCCTGTCAGGCGTTTGAAAAAGCAGGCATCCGCGGCTTTACCGCCGATTATGCCTACGATTACACCTGCATGGAAACGCTGCAGGGGCTTTCCGCCGCCGAGCTTACTACCACGGCGGGGCGCAAGTGGCGCACTGCCTACAGCGACCCCGCCAACACCGCGCGGGTGGGTCTGGACGACACCGTGTGGCCGGGGGCGTTTGAGCGGATGGAACAGTTCATTCAGGATACGCACCTCACAGCAGACGACCTTGCACAGACTTACGATGCCGTGATGGATCTGTTCCGGAACGGGGAGGTGGCCATGTACTTTGGCAGCTCTGCCGGGGTCAAGATGTTTCAGGACGAGGGCATCGACACGACCTTTTTGCCCTTCTTCAGCCAGAACGGCGAAAAGTGGATCATGACCACCCCCTATTTCCAAGTTGCGTTGAACCGTGATCTGGAGCAGGATACCGCGCGCCGCGAAAAAGCCATGAAAGTGCTGAACGTCATGCTCTCCGAGGAGGCACAGAGCCGCATTATCTCCGATGGACAGGACCTGCTGAGCTACAGCCAGAACGTCCCCCTGCGCATGACCGAGTACATGAAAGACGTGCGCGATGTGGTGGAAGAAAACCACATGTATATCCGCATCGCATCCAACGATTTCTTTGCCGTCTCCAAGGACGTTGTCTCCAAAATGATCGCGGGCGAGTACACGGCAAAACAGGCGTATCGGGCATTCAACACCCGGCTTCTTGCCGAAGAAACGCCTGCCGATGACGAGATCGTGCTGACCTCCGGGAAGAGCTATTCCAACGTGTTCCACGCAAACGGCGGCAATGCCGCTTTCTCTGTTATGGCAAACACGCTGCGGGGCGTTTACGGCACGGATGTGCTGCTTGCCACTGCAAACAGCTTTACCGGCAGTGTGCTGCAGGCAGATTATAATAAGAAAATGGCCGCTTCCATGATCATGCCCAACGGTCTGATGTCCCGCCAGCGCACCATGACCGGCGCGGAGCTGAAAGAGACCGTCCGCGCCTTTGTGGAAGGCTGGGAGGGCGGCTTTGTGCCCTTCAACCGCGGTTCTCTGCCGGTGGTCAGCGGGATTGCCGTGGAGGTAAAAGAGGCAAGCGGCAGCTATACCCTGACCGGCATCACCCGGAACGGGCAGCCGCTGCGGGACGACGACACCGTTACCGTGACCTGCTTGGCAACGGCAAAGCAGATGACACCGCTGCTTGCAGACAAAAGCGGCGCGTTCACGGGCGGAGATCAGCAGGTAAAGAGCACATGGACTGAGTACGTTTCCGGCGGCGGCGCAGCGCTTGCAGAGCCGGAAACTACATAACGTTGAGGTGAGCGGAATGGCAGACGAAAAGCGTAAACCCAAACGGAACTGCCATCCCTGGCAAAAGTGGCTGCCTACCGCTGCCGTAACCCTTCTTCTGGTTTTGCTGGCAGTCGGTTTCGGCACCCGGTACATCTTGTTTGTATCGCAGACCATCTATCAGGAAAGCACCACACATCTGGAAGAAGTGCTGCATAAATCCAATAATATGCTGAAGGAGATGGTGCGCAAAAACCTGACCTATCTGCATCTGTACAACGGCTTTCTGGCAAGCACCTCGGATGAGGCAGAGATCCAGGCGTATATCGAGAAAGCGCAGCAGTCGACCGGATTTGTCGGCTTTTACTTTCTTACCTACGACGGCAACTATATGACGGTGACCGGGGAGACCGGCTACCTTGGCTTACAGACAAATCTGGACGAAAAGCTCTCCAAGGGCGCGGATATCGTTATGAATGCGGCGCTGCCCGGCAAGCCCCAGATGCTGGCTTTCATCTGTCCCGAAACGCAGGGCAGCTACCGGGCTTTGCCTACGATGCCATTGCCATCTCTTATTATAATGACGCGGTGCTGAGATTACTGGACAACTCTGCCTTTGAGGGCAATGCCAGCAACTATGTCATCTACCCGGATGGGCGGGTGGTGATCGACAACTCCGTAAACCGTAAGGAAACGATCTACAACTTCATTGCGATGCTGCGCGACCATTCCGACCTTTCCGAGGCGCAGATCCTGGATCTGTCCAATGCCTTTGCACAGGGCAGCAGCGGAAACATGAAGGTAACGCTGGGCGATACCAGCTATTATCTGGTCTACGAGGGCACGGCGGTCCAGAGCTGGACGATGGTGGGGCTTGTCCCGGTCAGCATCGTCAACGCCAGTCTGGATAAGCTGTGGTTCTATACGATACAGATCGTTGCGGGCATCGTCCTTGGCTTTGCGGTGCTGGTCATCCTGTTGCTCGCGCGCAGAAGCCATGCTACTTTGCGCCGGAAGGACACCGAGATCCGGTACCGGGACGTGCTGTTCCAAAAACTCTCGCTGAACGTGGACGACGTTTTCCTGATGTTGGACGCAGAGACCGCCAAGGTGGATTACGTCAGCCCGAACATTGGCCGTCTGCTGGGCATCCCGTGGAAAGAAGTCCGGCAGGATGCTCGTGTTCTGGCAGCGTTGCACCCGAAGGACTCCCCGGATCGCGATAAAAACTATCTGGAAGGACTTCTCAGCAGGCAGCAGCGCGAATGGGATGATGAGTATGTGCATCTGGAAACCGGGGAGCCGCGCTGGTTCCACATCGTTGCCATGGGCAGCGAGGTGGAGGGCAGAACCAAACACATCCTTGTCATGTCCGACCGCACCGCCGACAGGCAGGTAACTCAGGCGCTTTCGGATGCCGTTGCTGCCGCCGAGACTGCAACCGCGCCAAGAGCACTTTCCTTTCCAATATGTCCCACGACATCCGCACCCCCATGAACGCCATCATCGGTTTTACCACGCTGGCGATCAGCAATATCGACGATAAGGACCGGGTAAAGGACTATCTGACCAAGACCCTTGCATCCAGCAACCATCTGCTCTCCCTCATCAACGATGTGCTGGATATGAGCCGCATCGAAAGCGGAAAGATCCATCTGGAAGAAGTGGAAGTCAACCTTTCGGATGTGCTGCACGACCTGAAAACCATCGTCAGCGGGCAGATCCACGCAAAGCAGCTGGAGCTTTATATGGACGCGATGGATGTGACCGACGAGGATGTCTACTGCGACAAGACCCGGCTGAACCAGATCCTGCTGAACCTGCTGTCCAACGCCATCAAGTTCACCCCGGCGGGCGGCACGGTCTCGGTGCGGGTGCGCCAGCTTGCCGGGCAGGCGCGCGGCTGCGGGCAGTACGAGTTCCGCATCAAGGACAACGGCATCGGCATGAGCCCGGAATTTGCCAAAAGGATCTTTGAGCCGTTCGAGCGGGAGCGCACCTCCACGGTCAGCCGGATCCAAGGCACCGGCCTTGGCATGGCCATCACCAAAAACATCGTGGATATGATGGGCGGCACCATCGAGGTGCAGACAGCGCAGGGCAAGGGCAGCGAGTTTATCGTTCGCGTGCCGCTGCGGGTACAGGCGGAGCACCGCCCGGTGGAAAAGATCACCGAGCTGGAGGGCCTGAAAGCTCTGGTGGTGGACGACGATTTCAACACCTGCGACAGCGTGACAAAGATGCTGGTCAAGGTGGGCATGCGCGCGGAGTGGACCCTTTCCGGCAAGGAAGCGGTGCTGCGCGCGCGGCAGTCCATCGAGATGAGCGATGTCTACCACGCCTATATCATTGACTGGCGGCTGCCGGATATGAACGGCATCGAGGTCACCCGCCAGATCCGCAGCCTGCACGACGATACGCCCATCATCATTCTGACGGCCTATGACTGGTCCGATATTGAGGTGGAGGCAAAGGCTGCCGGTGTGACCGCTTTCTGTTCCAAGCCCATGTTCCTATCCGACCTGCGCGAGACCCTGATGAGTGCCCTCGGCCAGAAACAGACGGATGCGGCGCAGGAGCTTCTGCCCCAAAAAGATGCCGACTTCAAGGGCAGGCACATCCTGCTGGTGGAGGACAACGAGCTGAACCGCGAGATCGCGCAGGAAATTTTACGGGAGTATGGCTTCCGGGTCGATACGGCGGAAAACGGTGCCGTAGCGGTGGAAAAAGTAAGCACCGCCGCGCCGGGCAGCTATGATCTGGTGCTGATGGATGTGCAGATGCCGGTCATGGACGGCTATACCGCCACCCGGCAGATCCGCGCGCTGGAAAACCCTGCTCTGGCCGGGGTCCCGATCCTTGCCATGACCGCCAACGCGTTCGATGAGGACCGCCGCCGCGCCATGGAAAGCGGCATGAACGGTTTTTTGTCCAAACCCATCGTGATCGGCGACCTGGTGCAGGAGCTGCACAAGATCCTGTGAACCAAATGCCTGTCAGGCATCAAAAATAAAGCACCCGCGGCAATTCGCATTCGGAGGTCAAGAACCTCTGCGAAGTTTGCCGCGGGTGTTTTTGCTTTTGTTGGCCGGTGGCCGTCAGGATCTCAGTACCTCTGCAAGGACGTGCAGCAGGTGCGGAATATCCAGCGGCTTTGCAATGTGGCCGTCCATCCCGGCCTTCAAAGCATTCTGACGGTCTTCCTCAAAGGCATTTGCCGTCATTGCAAAGATGGGAATTCCTGCCTTTGCAGCGTCCGGCAGGGCACGGATCTGCCGTGTCGCCTCGTAACCGTCCATCTTGGGCATCTGGATGTCCATTAAGATCAGGTCGTACTGCCCGGGGGCCGCCTGCCTCATCTTCTGGACGGCGATCTCACCATCCTCGGCAGTGTCCACCGCAAAGCCTGCTTCTTTCAGGATCTCCTGGGCAAGCTCACGGTTCAGCGCGTTGTCCTCCACCAGCAAAAGTTTCTTTCCCTTGAGATCGGCGGCATCTGGCTGCGATGGTTCGGGGGCAGGCTCTGCACCGAACGGTTCTGCCAGCACTCTGCGCAGTTCGGAAAGGAACAGCGGCTTTTCGCAGAAAGCGGTCACTCCGGCAGCCTTTGCCTCCACCTCAATATCTGCCCAGTCGTAGGCCGTCAGGATGATGATGGGGCAGCTTTTCCCGATCACCTTGCGGATCTGCCGCACGACCTCGATGCCGTTCATATCGGGGATCAGCCAGTCGATGATGTAGACACTGAACTCGTCGCCCTGCTCCAGGGCGTACCGGGTGCGGATCACCGCTTCCTTGCCGGAGATCGTCCACTCCGGCCGCATCCCGATCTTGGAAAGCATGGTGCTGACGCTCAGGCAGGTGTCGGTATCGTCGTCTGCCACCAACGCGCGCAGCCCTTCCAGCTGCGGGATCTGCTTGGGCTCCACCTTTTGTCCGCTGAGGGCGAAGCAGAGGTCTACGATGAATTCGCTGCCCTTGCCCGGTTCGCTCTCAATGGCGATGGTGCCGCCCATCAAGTCCACAATGTTCTTGGTGATGGACATGCCCAGGCCGGTGCCCTGAATGCCGCTGACGGTGGAGGTTTCTTCCCGGCTGAACGCCTCAAAGATGTGCTTCTGGAACTCTTCGCTCATGCCGATGCCGTTGTCTTTGATGCGGAACTCATAGCAGCCACGGCCTTTGGGCGCACCGTTCTTCTGGGCAATGCGAATGCTGATCATACCGCCTGTGGGAGTGAACTTGATGGCGTTGGACAAAATGTTCAGCAAGATCTGGTTCAGCCGCAGCGGGTCGGTGATGATGTCCTCGTTCTCCACATCCATGGTATCGATGAAAAGCGACAGCCGTTTTGCCGAAACATTGGGTTGAATGATGGAACGCACATCGTGGACGAGGTCCGGCAAGTGCACCGCTTTTTCTTCGATCTTTACTTTTCCGCTCTCGATGCGGCTCATATCCAGCACATCATTGATGAGGGAAAGCAGGTGCTGGCTGGAGGTGGAGATCTTTTTCAGGTAGTCCAGCACCTGTTCCTTATTGTCGATATGGGTCGCAGCCAGCGAGGTGAAGCCAATGATGGCGTTCATGGGGGTGCGGATATCGTGGCTCATATTGAACAGGAACTCCCGCTTGGCACGGTTTGCCGCCCCCTCGTGCTGGAGCGCGATCTCCAGTTTGCGGTTCTGTTCCTCCAGCTGAGCCTGATACTTTTTCTCCTGTTCTTTCTTCTGCTGCTCCATCTCCTGCACGGAGCGTCTGCGCAGCACCCAAAGGATCATTACAAGCAGAATGTAACCGACCAGCGCCGTCAGGATCAACGGAAGCGATTCATGGAAGACCGATTTTTCATCCGTATACGCATAGAGATCAAAGGATCTTCCATGGCAGTACATTCCAAAATAGCAGCCGGAGCCGTTCCAATCGTGGGTATGGGTCAGCGTTTCGGCGGTCCCGGCTTTGCGGATCCCCTGCACCAGCGGACTGTCCGCAACATCCTGCCCGATCAGCTCCGGGCGGTTGGAGGCAATGACCTGATTGTTCTGTACGATGAATAATGTGCCGCTGGTTTCTGCCGGGTAGCCATCCAGTACGCTCTGGATGGACAAGGCCGTTTCCTCCACAAATTCCGCCGGGGTGTACCGGTAGGCAAGCAGGAGCAGCTCTGTACTTTCTGCCCGGTGCGCCGCAACATCCACAACAGAGCCATCTTCCAGCAGGATGCGCTTCACATAGGTCTTTCGCGGGTAAGAGAAACCGTCCAGAACAGCGTCATTTTTCAGCTGGTCGCCAAACCGGTCATAGCCGATGCCGTTGGTCGTGGACTCGCACCGGAGCGTGCCATCCGGTCCCAGAACCGAAATGCCGGTGAGCCAGAGCTTTTCTGCCTGCCTGTTCAGGCACTGCGGGTCGGAAAGGTCGAGTGCGGGGTCCTGTGCCAGCTGATGCACCGATACCGCCGTGCGGCGGAGTGCCTTTGCCGTGATGGTATCGTTGTACTTTTCAAAGCTGGTGGACTGGGATTTGACAAAATCAAGGGTCTGGCAGAAACGTTCCTCCGTTGCGCGCAGTGCCCGCCAACTCGAGAAAAAAACGATGCCGACCATAAAAAGCACGCCGATGATCAGATAGGCTGTCCATATCCTTTTATCCGGGGTGTTTCTGTTTTTACGCGCCAATGGTGTCCACCTCCAGATACTGCGAAGCATGTTCAAGGTATCGGCCAACGATCCGCTCCAGCGTGCCATCCGCGCGCATCTGCGCAAGGGTATCGGTCAGCTGGCTGTCCAGCCCGCGGGTGTCGTTCTTGGCAAAGGCGATGCCCAGCCCGGTGACCAGCAGCGGTTCCTCCAAAATGCGGAAGTCTACGGCATTGTCCTTTCTATATTGCAGGATGCCTGTCTCGTGGGCGGCGATGCCGTCCACATAGCCGCAGGTCAGCATTGCGTACTGCACACTGCGGTTTTCGATGCTGAGCACCTCCACCGTCTGCGGGATGCGCGGGTCGGAGCCGCTGAGAAAGATCTCCTCCGGCTTGCCGGTGCTCTGCACGGCGATGGTCTTCCCGGCAAGGTCGCCGAGTGTCTGGATGCTGCTGTCGGCATCCACCGCAACCACCTGACGGCTCACCATGTAAGGCCCCGCCCAGCGGTATCCCTCTTCGCGTCCATCCATGGAAAAGCAGCCCCAGATGCAGTCGATGGCGCCGCTTTCCACCAGATTTGTTTTCTGCTCCCAGTCGATCGTTTCAAACCGGGCAGCATACCCCATGCGGCGGAACGCCTCGGTGGCGATCTCCACATCGATCCCGGCGGGAATGCCGTCATTGTTCAGATAAATATAGGGCGGATAGGTATCGCTCCCCACAATGATCTGCGGAAGACCGCTCTCCATCGCGTTCGCTCCGCCGCAGGAAGTCAGGCTGCCGACGGCAGCAGATGCCGCCAGCAGCGTGCAGCCGTGCAGAAATGCACGGCGTGAGATTCTGTGTTTCATTCGGGCTTTTTATACTCCTATTTTGATTGCGTCCGCTGCTCAGTTGTATTGCTTTCATTCTTCTTTCAGGTCAGCCTGCACATCCGTCAGGCATTGCAGCAGCAGCGGGTTGAACGCCCCGCACTCGCCGTTCAGGATCATCTGTACGGCTTTTTCGTGGGAGAAGGCTTTTTTGTAGCAGCGTTCACTGGTCAGCGCGTCGTACACATCAGCCAGCGAGACCAGTTGTGCGCTGATGGGAATTTCATCCCCTTTCAGCCCATCCGGGTAGCCGCGCCCATCCCAGCGTTCGTGGTGCCAGCGGGCGATCTCGTAGGCCGTTTGCAGCAGCGGCTGCTCGGCAAAACCATCCAGATCGTGCAGCATCTTGGCTCCCAGCATACTGTGGGTCTGAATGACCTTGAATTCCTCCGGGGTCAGCCTGCCGGGTTTATTGAGGATCTTTTCGTCAATGCCGATCTTACCGATGTCATGCAAAGCGGAGGCCAGCGGGATCATATCCTGCTGTTCCGCGGTGATAGAGTATCTGCTGCTGATCTCCAGCAGACGGTGGAGCAGCGTTTCTGTGATGATACGGATGTGCCGCACATGGGCACCGCTTTCGCCGTTGCGGAACTCTACGATATGGCTCAGAACACCCACCAGCATATCCGTATTGTTTTCACGGGCGCGGATCTGGTCAGAGACCATCTGCACCAGCCGCCGCTGCTTGGCATACAGCTTGATGGTGTTGGTCACGCGGCGGTACACGATACGAGCATCAAAGGGGCGGTTGACATAATCACTCGCGCCCAGTTCATAGGAGCGCCGGATTGCCGCATCAGAGTCCTCGCTGGAGATCATGATGACCGGGGTATCCTCGATGGTGTGGTTGGCATTCATGGCTTTCAGCACTTCAAATCCGTCCATAACGGGCATATTGATGTCCAGCAACACCAGCGCGATGTTCCCGGCCTCCGCCCGCAATTTTTCCATGCATTCCCGTCCGTTTTCTGCTTCCAGGACATGGTAACTACCCCCCAGGATCTCTGTCAGCATCATGCGGTTCATTGCGGAGTCATCCACAAGTAAGATCTGTGACTTGTTCTGCAAAAGTTTTTCCAAAGCCGCCAGGTCATGCCCCGGAACCTCCACCATGACGGCATTCTTGCGGCACTTTGCCTGATACATCAGCCAATCTGCACGGCGCACGATACTTTCCATAGGGTCGGCAATGGTCTGTATCGTTCCGCCGATGCTCAGCGAAATGCGGAAATGCGAATAGCCGGGTACAGATGCCATCTGTGCGGCTGTGTGGATCTGTTCCAGTTTGGTCTGCAAAAAATCTCCCGGAATGCCGGGTAAGACCAGCAGAAACTCGTCTCCTCCGTAACGGATGAGCAGATCCGACTCCCGGATGCAGGACTGAATGGCTTTTGCCGCCGTTTTCAGCGCCATATCCCCGGCGTAATGCCCATAAGTATCGTTGCAGATCTTGAAATCATCCACATCCAGCAGTGCGACACCCTCCGGGCCGATGGCTTTGCGGACGACCTCTTCGTAATAGCGGCGGTTGTAAATTCCTGTCAGCGGGTCCCGATAAAGCTCGTCTCTGAACTGCTGCTCCCGTGCGGCACGCTGCCGGGCTGTTTCGTCCTCCGATACTTTCTGATCTTCGGTCAATTGTTTCAGCTTTTGATTTGCCGCGGCAAGAGCGGCCTGCTGTTGATGAAGTTTTTTCAACAGCTGCTGTTCCCGCGCTTTGTAATATTCCTCGATCTCGGAAAATGTATTCACGTTCTGACCTTCTTCTCCATCATTTACATCATGTCTGTTTCATCTGCGGAAACGTGGTTTTCCACTATTTAATTGGGGGGGTAACGCGGAAGCGTTTCACCGTCTGTTCCAGTGCTGCAATGTCCACGGGCTTGGAGAGATGTGCATCCATGCCGGCTTCCTTGCTCTTTTGCATATCCTCAAGGAAAGCGTTGGCCGTCATGGCAAGGATGGGGATGACCCGGCCCAGCGGGTTTTCGCCATTGCGGATGCGGCGGGTGGCCTCCAAGCCGTCCATCACCGGCATCTGCACGTCCATCAGGATCATGTCATACTCGCCGGGCTTGACATTGGCAAAGGCGTCCACGATCTCCTGACCGTTGGGGCAGATGGTGCAGCTTGCGCCTTTTGTTTCCAGCAGCATTTCCAGAATTTCGGCGTTGATGGCGTTATCCTCGGCGCAGAGGAACTTCATGCCGGACAGGGGCGAAGTTTCTTCCGCTTCCTCCGGCAGGGCCTGCACCTGCTGCGCATGGTCTGCCTCGGCGTCAATGGGAAATTCCAGCACCACCTCAAAGCGGGTGCCTTTGCCGGTGGCGCTTTCCACATTGATAGAGCCGCCCATCAGGTCCACGATGCTCTTGGTGATGGCCATGCCAAGGCCGGTGCCCTGCACCTTGTTGGTGCCGGACTTTTCCTCGCGGGTAAAGGGGTCAAAAAGGGTCTTTTGGTAGTCCTCGCTCATACCGATGCCGTCATCCTGCACCACAAAGCGGTATCGGGCGTAGTGCTCGTTCCGGGGCAGCTCTTCCACCTCAAATCGGATGTGTCCGCCGGTGGGCGTATACTTGACCGCGTTGGAGAGGATGTTCATCAGCACCTGATTCAAGCGGTTGGGGTCGGCCAGCACGTTTTCGTGCTGCAGATGGGTGTTTACCGTAAAGGTCTGGCGGCTCTGGCCTGCCTGCTGGCGGATGATGCTGTCCAGCTGGCTGATCTGTTGGGGCAGATTCATCTTTTCCACATTCAGGGTGGTCTTGCCGCTCTCGATGCGGCTCATATCCAGAATATTGTTGATGATGCCCAGCAACAGCTGGCCGGAGCTTTCCAGCTTGCCCAGATGCTCGGCAAGCTTTTCCGGCTGGTGCAGCTCGTTTTTCATCAGAGTGGTAATGCCGATGATGGCGTTCATGGGGGTGCGGATATCGTGGGACATATTGGAGAGGAAGTCCGTCTTGGCTTTGCTGGCACGCTCGGCGGATTGCAGCGCCTCCGCGGCAGCATCCTGCGCCCGCCGCATCTCGTCGTTTGCCTGCGTCAGCTGGATGTTATACTGCTCCAGACGGAGGTTCGTCTCTTTTTCAGCCCGCAGCTCCCGCTGCTGCTTTTCCCGCAGGAGGAACCAGCCAACGAGAACTGCCATGATCGAGAACACCACGGCAAAGCCTATCATGCTGGCCGTGACGAGACTGACCAGCTTCTGCGTATTCACGGCCACATATTCTGCCGGAACAAGGAACGCCAGCGTCCACTGGGCGTTTTCCATCTGCTTCAGGGCGTAGAAATACTCGGTCCCGTCCAGCACGGCGTTGGAATAACAGGAGCCTGTGCGGGCAAACCGCTCCTTTGCTGCTGCAAAGGAAGAACCGTGCAGATAGGACATCTGGGAGAGCACGGTGTATACGTTGTGCCCCTTCAGCAGCTCGGTATCATTGGCGTTGAACAGCTTGAAGCCATCGTTGTCCAGCACATAGACGCTGTTGTTATTTTCGTAGGCGTCGCAGCGGAAATAATCGTTCAGCTGGGTCATGCACTGGGAGGTGCCGAAGTAGCGCAGGGTGATCTCGCCGATCTCGCTTTGCAGTGTGATGGGGGTGGAGAGCTGGTTCAGGAACACCATCCGGGAATCATCCACGGTCAGCGAGTTGGCAACGTAGCTGACCCGCTGCGGTGCGCTTTCCAGATAGGTCATTCCCCGCAGCAGCCCCATGCGGCCATGCTCGGTATAATAATGTCCGGCAGAGTCCACGGCAATCAATTCGACCTGTTTTTCATGGTAATTGGAAAGCTCCGACAGCTTTTTCAGATAGCGGTAGAGATCGGTATCGGTCTCCAGCGGGGTGTAGTATAAATAATTGCATTGTACATCCACCTCGTTCCAGTGGTTGTCGATCACATCCTCCAGACTGCGGAACATCTGGTGGGTGACCTCTTCCATCTGGCTCAGCCGCTCGTGGTAGACAAGGTTCTGGATGTAGGTCTGGCTCATGGCAAAAAGGTTCAGGAGCAACACGATGATGACAAAGCCGAAGCCCACAAACAGCTTTTTATAGATTTTGTTGTTCACATCCAGTATCTCCTGTCCGTTTGATTCAACTCCATGCGGTGTCTGCCCGGCTGATGGTGGTGTATGCGCCAAAGAAAGTTTTTGCGGCATCCATGCCCACCACGCCGCTGTCTGTGACGGTTGCCTCTGCCGCCAGCTGGTCGCTCACACCGCAGATGGCAACCTGATAAGTCTTGCCCGCCTCCGGCTGCACTGGGCTTACCAGCACATAGGGATAGCCCTTGCCGTTGCCGTAGGCATCGTAACCAGAAGCCAGCAGTTCGCTGATCTGCTGCCCGGTCAGGGCAACGGTCTGGATGGTGCGGTTCCAGCCGGTGGGCAGGATGACCGAAAGGTCGTAATCCGTAATGCCCTTGGCGTACAGCTTGGCGGCTACGCCGTGGTGGTTCTGTTCGGGCGGGTTGCCGGGGATCCAGGTGCTCAGCGAGACCAGCGCAAGGTCGCTGCCGGTAGCCTGTGCAAAGCAGCGGCCCACCAGCATGGCGCAGTCCTGCTGCGAAAGCTCCTCCGTAACGGTAGTGATGACATCCGGGGTGTTGTTCACCACACTGTCCTGATCCTCGTCCAGCTGACGGATGACATCCTCCATGGTGGCGTTGCCCTTGATAAAGTCCAGCATTTTAAGGCCGGTGGTCACGACGGTGTTTTCCCAGCCGGAGTAGATAAAGGGCGCGGTGTTGCCCGCATTCAGGGCATCGGCGATGTCGGCATAGTAGGTGCCGTCCGCTTTTGCACCCTTGAAAGGCAGCAGGCTGCTTTTCAGCACCGTTGCGGGCTGCAGAGCGCTGGTGCCTGCAACGGTGGAAAGCACACGCATCACCTTGAGCGCGTCTTCCAGCTTCTGGGGGCTCTGTTTCAGCTTTTTGTTCAGACCATAGAAGCGGTTCACATTCAGCACAAAAACGTTCTGGGTGCCGTCCTCGGAAAGATACGGCATCAGGCCGAATTGATCGGCGTTGTCGTCTGCCTCCACGATGCCGTTGGTGCCGCCCATCAGAAACAGGGTGTTGCCCTCGGCCATCCTCTGCCGGGTCACATTGTCGTCAAGAGCATCGCCGGAGTCGTTCAGCATCCCGATGTCCTTCCACTTCTGGACGTATGCCATTGCCTGCATCATGCCGGGGGTGTTGCTGACGTTTGCCTTGCCGGAAAGATAATCCTTCTGCCACAGTCTGCCGTCCAGTGTGCCAAGGAAATCGGCATCTGCAATGTTGCACAGATACTGGAAACCGTAGCCCGGATACTGGATCTGCGGCAGGCAGAGATCGACCCCGGCTTCCTTGGCTTTTGCAGCCAGCACTTCCAGTTCAGCGAAAGAATTGGGCAGTTCCCAGCCGTATTTCTTCAGCAGGGTCTTGTTGTAGGTGATGCCGTAGCAGTTGTAGGTCGAGGGCAGCAGGTAGATGGCACCGTTGTCGAACACGTCCTGCAGACGGGACTCCACATAGTTATCCGTAAAATCGTAGCCGGAAAGGTCCAGCAGTTTGTCGGAGACCAAATCGAGCCGGGGGTCGTAGTAGGTCAAGGTGCAGACGTCCGGCAGGTCGCCTGCCGCAAACATGTTCTGCAGGCAGGTGGTGGTGTTATCGCCGCTGTAGGGCACGACTTCAACGTTCACTTCCGGGTAAACGCTGTGCACCTGCTCAATAAAGGCTTCTATCTCCTTATAAGGTGCCATAAAGGTGATGGCCTCGTGCGCATCGTCCGTTTTGCTTTCAGCCTTACTGCCGCCGCAGGCGGTCAGCGCTGCCGTGGCAGCTGCAACGCCGCAAGCCTGCAAAAAGGAGCGGCGGGAGATCTTTTTCATCATATAAATATACTTTCCTCACATTTTCGGAGGCAATACTGCATGAATCCAATGGGGTGCAGTGCTGCCTTGATTTTGGTGATTCTTACACACCCCACAGGAATCCCCATGCTTGCGGCCTGTCCACACTGATTTTGTGCGGATTCTTCTATAAAAGGCATTGTTACTATTTTATCATCGTGTGAAAAGCGTTTCAAGCTAATTGGGGATTTCTTGCAATAATTTGCATGAAAAATAGGGAGGAAATCTGAGCTGTTTGGAGGCATGTCAGCCCTGGCGCGGCGTAAAACAGAAGAAAATGAATTTATAATAATAGTAGGTGCGTCCGGTAGCACTGGTTCCGCTTTCGCCAAACATCAGCGCACCGCACTTGCCGCAGAACAGCTTAGTGGTCAGCAGATATTCCTCGTCTGCCTTGCCACAGGCAGGGGCACGCTTGTTCTTATGCAACGTTCGATTGACACAGATTGAGTTATCGGCAGATACAGCAAACACAACGGGCAGCTCTGGTAACAGAGCCGCCCGTTGTGTTCGTTTATGAAAAGGAGAACTTAGATCTCATACCACTTGATCTCGTTGGCATCCAGATGCAGAGCAAAGCTGCTGCCGCCGGTGGTGTAAACGGTGGTATCCTGCGGCTCGTAGGTGTTGTTCACCACGCAGTACTTGCCGTTCTTGACGTAGGCGTGAACTTCTACATTATAATTGGAGCTGAACCATGTATGCAGTTCCTCCTCGCTGTGAGCGCTCCACAGGATGGCCCGGTACAGGGTGCGGCTGTTGGCAAAGCTGTAGGGCACGCCGCTGATGTACACGGCGCGGCCCTTGCCATAATCGTGGGCCGCCATCTGCACTTCCTTGTTCCGCTGCACCAGCACCTCGGTGCCTTCCAGCGCGTAGATGTTCTTTTTGCCCTCGCCAAAGTCGATGGGCTGGTCCGCATCCTGCAGAATGAAATGGTCCGGGTGTTCTTCCCAGTTGTACTTGTCGTAGTTGAGGGTGAAGCCGTTTTCTTCCTCCACGCCCAGCACGCTGGCAAGCTGGAGAATGTGGCCCTGATACGGGTGACCGGAAGGCTCACCCACGCCGATAAAGCCGCCGCCGTTCCAGACGAACTTGCGGATAGCGGAGGAGATCTCCGGGTCTTCCCACCAGATGCCGCCGGTGTGTGCGGTGTCGGCATCGCCGACATTGATAATGACATCCAACGAATCCAGCAGATGTGGGTCGTTCTTGATATCCTCAAAGCTGATAAACTTCACCTCAAAGGGCGCACCGGACAGCATCTCAATGACACCGGCATAGCTATAGTTCTGCTTGTAATAGAGGGCGTGATGCACCATGTGACAGCCCCAAGCCCGCATTTTACCCCAACAGTTCAGCACGGCCACTCGCTTGACACAGTAGGGTGTGGTGTCCTTGATGTTCTCATACAGTTCGCGGAACTCGTTGCAGACGCTCTCCACGTAGTCCACGAACTCCGGGAACTGCAAGGCCAGTTTCAGGTAGCCGCCGTAGCCGATGCGGTCGATGGGCTTGCGCAGGATAGCGCGGCGTGCGGTGACCCAGTTCTCCTTGGCTTCCCGTACCGGGTCGCCGCCCTCGTGGAAAGTGTCGGGGAAGAAGTACGGCAGGAAACGGCCCTCGGTGTACTTCACGCCCTCAATGTCAGAGATCAGGCGCAGGGTGGAGCCGTTGCCCACGCTGCCCACCACGGCATCCAGACCGATGGTCTTGAACTCCGGCATAAAGGGTTCGGTGCCGATCCAGTGGTCGCCGAGGAACATCATGGCTTCGCACCCGCACGCGTGGGTGATGTCCACCATCTCCTTGGCAAGCTTTGCCACCTCACGGCGCTGGAAAGCCTGAAAATCCCGGAATTCCTTGCTGGGCACCCGGTACTGGTTGTTATAGTAGCCCTGATCGATGATGTACTCCGGGCGGAACTTGTAGCCCACTTCCTGCTCGAACTGGTTGAGGATATAAGGGCTGACCGAAGCAGAGTATCCATACCAGTCCACGAACTTCTCCCGCTTCAGCTCGTCGAAGATCAGGGTGAACTGGTGGAAGAAGGTGGTGTAGCGGATGACGTTCACATAGGGGTGCTCTGCAATGAACTTGCGCAGGCGCTCCATGGAATACTTGTGGGTCTTGGGCTGACGCACGTCAAAGGTGATCTGGTGCTCAAAATTCGTCCAGCCGTTGGTGGTAGCGTTGTACATATGCACCGGGTCCCAGATGAGGTAAGCCAGAAAACTGACGGTATACTCATGGAACGGTACGGCCTGTACGGTCACACTGCCGTCGGCGTAGCTCCACTGCTCCGGCGGCACGGGCTGACCGGTGGTTCGATCCATGACCTCCCACCAGCGGGTGATGTCGTCGTTGGTGTTCACCTGCATCAGCTCCGGGCTGATGCCCTTCATCAGCGGGATGGTCACGGTGTCGCCAGGGGCGGTGTAAAAGCCGGTCATGATGTAGCACTGCTGTACCTCGTCCGGGTTTGCCTTTGCCCATGCGTTGTCCTTGCGGGTGGTATAGTAGGTGGAGTAGATCTTGGCGTCCGCATCCTTGAGCTGCTGCGGGAAGTCGGTGCCGTCGCAGTCGCGGATGGCATCAGCACCCCACTTTTTTAAGATCTCCAGCGTTTCGGGCACAACGTCCAGGTCTGTGGGAATGGTCACGCGCCCGGTCTTTCTCAATTCGTCCATGGGAAACTCTCCTTTACCTCTCTTTGAATCGTAGGGGGTCAATCGTAGGCGGCGTTATACAGCGCCAGCACAGCCAGCAGCAGCGCTACGCCCACCAGCATGATGCCAAGCCCTGCCAGCTGCCCGGTCATTTTCCAGCCGGACACCACCAGCACCAGTGCCAGTACGAACAGCACCAGCATCAGGATCATGCGCAGGGCGGGATGGTTTTTCCAATATGCTTTCATCGTCTGTCACCTTAACCTTTCAGGCCGCCCACGGTCATGCCCTGCGTCAGCTGCCGCTGCACGCAGATGTACAAAATCAGGGTGGGCAGCATTACCAGCACAAGGCCTGCGTACATGGTACCGTACTGGGCGGCGCTCTGCTGCGCCTGCATCAGGTTCAAAAGACCGACCGGCAGGGTGCGAGGTGCCTTGGTGGAGCTCATCAGAGTCATGGAGATGATATACTCGTTCCAGAAGGACAGGAAGTTGAACAGGATGATGGTGATGATGGAGGGCTTTGCCATGGGAAAGATGATGCGGGTCATGGTGGAAAAATAGCTTGCACCGTCGATATAGGCGGCCTCCTCAAAATCGTGGGGCAGGGTGGCAAAGTAGCCCGACAGCAGGTAGATGGTAAAGGGCAGCGCGGTGGCGGCGTATACCACCGCCAGCACCACCAGATTGTTCAGCAGAAAGCCGCTGCCGAAATGGCCTTTCAGCCACACATCGCTGTCCCGCAGCATCAAAAAGATGGGCACCACGATGTAGTTCACGTTGATGAACAGGCCCGCCATGAACAGGGTGTTCAGTACCTTGCGCCCCTTGAAGTGGAAGCGGGACAGGCAGTAGGCGGCGGGCAGGGCAACGACCAGCAGCAGTGCCAGCGCCAGCGCGGTGACGATGACCGAGTTGAGCATATATTCGCCCATTTTCGCGCCGTTCCATGCGTTGACGAAATTCTGCCAGTAGAACCCGGCGGGCAGTGCCCAGGGGTTGCCGTAGAACTCGGCGTTCTGCTTGATGGAGGCCATGAACACCCATGCCACCGGCACGATGATGGTAACGGCCAGCAGAACCAGCACAAAATAGATGAAAAACTTGTACAGACCTTCCGCAGAGCGGGAAGATTTTTCGGTGGTATTCTGCATCTTCTTCCCTCCTTAAAATTCCAGCGTATCGCGGTTGGTGACCTTGTTGACACAGGCGGACAGGGCAAACGAGAACAGGAAGATTACCACGCCGATGGCCATACTGTAACCATACAGGCCAGCGTCTTTCTGGCTGTACATATAGCTCAGCGCCACATCCGATGCGCCGTTGGGCCCGCCGCTGGTCATGGCCTTGACGAAGAGGAAGGCCATGTTGATGGTGGAGATGATAAAGAAGGTGAGGGTGGTGCGGATATTCGTCCAGATGAGGGGGATGGTGATCTGGAAGAACTGGGTCAGCCGCCCGGCACCGTCCAGATTGGCGCTCTCGTACAGGCTGATGGGCACGGCAGACATGGAGGCCATATACATGACCATGTAGTAGCCGATGGCCTGCCACACCATGGCAATGATGATGGAGGGGATGACCAGTTTTTCGCCTTTCCACAGGATGGGGTCGCTCATGTTGCGGAACAGGCCGATGATGCTGTTCAGCATGCCGTTTTCCGGCTTATAGATGGCAGAGAAGATGCCGGAGATGACGACCACCGACAGGATGTTGGGGATGTAGAAGATGATGCGGAAAAAGTTCTGGCCTTTGATCTTCTCCCGGGTGAGGATGGCGGCAAATACCAGTGCAAAGGCGAAGGTGATCAGGGTGACCGTTACCACCAGCAGGATCATATTCTGCATGGAGCGGATGAACTGGGCGTCCCGCAGCAGATGCTGGAAGTTTTTAAGCCCCACAAAGGTCTCGTTGGGAGAATAGGCACCCCGCTCATACAACTCATGCGGAACACGTTAAGGGTGGGCAGGATCATAAAGAGGAAAAACAGGATGGTAGCCGGTGCCACACAGAGGAATACGAACCGTTTGCGGCTTTTATCCGTTCTCATAGGGGATTGACCGCTCCTTTCTTGATGGTACTGTACAGCCCAAAAAGCGGAGGCGGTAAAAACCGCCCCCGCTGGGCAGGGCTTAATTACTCGATGATGTTGGCGCGCATCTGGTCGCTGGCGGACTTGATGCCGTCGATCCACTGCTGCTCGGTCATGCTGCCGGACACCAGAGAGTTGACAGGGTCGAAGAACACGGTGCGCACTTCCACGCCGGGGATGGCGCTGAAAGCTGCAAAGTTGCCCATGGCGGCCTTTGCGCCGTTGTCGTAGATGGAGTAGAACATCTTGTTGTCGCCTTCCAGACTGTCGGCGATGCCCAGCACAGGCTGGATCGCACCGCTCTCGGCGAACAGCTTGCAGGCTTCGTCACTATACAGGTACGCCACGAACTGCTTGGCTGCATCCAGATGCTCAGCACCCGCCGGGATCCATGCCTGCTCGAACCAGGTGTAGCTGTAGCTGTCGCCGCCGGCCTTGACAGCGGGCAGAGCGGTCATGCCCCACTCAAAGCCGTCTGCACGGGGTGCTTCGGCCATCTCGCCCACGATCCAGGTGCCGTTGGGCATAAACAGGGCCTTGTTGTCCAGCACCAGCTGCTGGTTCTGGGTAAAGTCCTGATCGTTGGCCTGTGCGGGGGTGATGGGGTTGGTGTAGGAAGCCAGCTTTGCCACGATATCAAAGCAGGTCTTTGCTTCGGGGGTGTCCCAGATGCCTTCTTCGTAGTGGGTAGCCTTGTTGAAGAAGTCGGGGCCGCCTGCGGCGTACATCAGTGCGTAGAAGAAAGCGTCGAAGTAGCCGGTGGTGGGGTAGGTGAACAGATAGGTGCCCTCGGCAGCAGCTTTATCACCCAATGCCCACATCTCGTCCCAAGTAGTAGGCACATCCCAGCCCTTTTCTTTCAGGAAACCGGCATTGTAGAACAGGCCGCAGGGGCTGTAGAACATGGGGGCCAGATAGGTCTTGCCGTCGCCGTAGGGGTTGGTCAGGGAGGTGTCGGTAAAGCCGCCGGCGATCTTCTCGCTCACCTTCTTGCTCTCGCCGGGCACGGTCATGCTCAGCACATCGGTGATGTCGGCGATCAGGTTGCCCTTGATAAACTGCTCGGTCAGGGCAGCTTCACGGCCGGTGGCCAGATGGACCACGTCGGGGTAGTCGCCGCCCTGCATGGAGGGGCCGATGACGTCCTCCAGCTTTTTGTCGGTGGTCAGGTCCACCTTGATGCCGGTCTGGGCGGTAAAGGCCTCGGTGACCTTCTTCCACATCTCAGCGCCATAGCCGGTCTCGATGGCAGCGACCTTGATGGTGACGTCCGCAGCCACTGCGGAAGAAGCAGCGGCAGAAGATGCCGCGCTGGATGCGGTGGAGCTGGCAGCACCACCGCAGGCGGCCAGGCCCAGTGCAGCGGCACCCACGCCAGCCACTTTCAGAAAATTGCGACGAGAAATGCGTTTCATAGTGTATCCTCCATCATAAAATTCCGTTCAAAACACAGCCGGGGCAAACAGGCTTCGTCCGAAGGGGCTGTGGTTTTTTCTGGTTCCAATATAGAGGTTTTCACGGTTTGCAACAAGGTCTTTGTTGTTTCGTTTTTTAGAAATATTGCTTTTCAGAAATTTCTTTCAGCAAAAGCAATAAAATTTGTACTGTGATTTTGGTACATTCTCCCCGCTTGTAACCAGTTTGACATATTTTTGCACTCTATCAAAGGCAAAAGTATTGATCCTATCCAAAAATCAGGGCTTGCATTTTTTCTTCATTGCCTCTATAATGAGAAAAAACGCACGAAGCAGCGCATCGTTTTTAGGCTTGTATTTTTAGTATCTTGCTTTTATTTTTATAGTTTTTGCGTTTTGCCTCAAAAGGAGCCATTTATGAGTACCGAGCGATTTGATATCCGCCATGCTCCCGCTCCACGGGAATCCTTCCGGCTGCTGTACATCAGCAAAAGCAAATTTGGCGGCGATTGGAACAGCACTGCCCACACCCATTCCTGCACCGAGCTGTTCTACTGCCTGAGCGGAGAAGGTCAGTTTTATTTGAGCGGTCAGCTTTATCCGGTCAAGCCGGATGATATGGTCATCGTCAACCCACAGGTAGAGCATACCGAGTTGAGCCTGAATGCTTCACCGCTGGAATACGTTGTGCTGGGCGTTGCTGGCATCGAGATCTTATTTGGAAAATCAGATTCTTCCTACGCCATCTTCAACTGCCGGGAAAATCGGGAGCGGATGGTGACGCTGCTGCACATGTTGCTGGCCGAAGCAGACCGCAGTCTGGACGGCTGCGAAACGGTCTGTCAGGATCTGCTGGAAGTGTTGCTCATCTGGCTGGTGCGGTGTACCACGCTTTCTTTGCAGGTGGAAGAAACGCCCCGCTCCGACAGCCGGGAGTGTGTGGAGATCAAGCGGTATCTGGACAGCAACTACCGGGAAGATATCTCGCTGGATACCCTTGCCGAAATCGCCCACATCAACAAATACTATCTGGCCCATACCTTCCAAAAAGAGTATGGCATCTCTCCCATCACCTATCTGAACCGCCGCCGCATTGAGGAAAGCAAGTATATGCTGGGCAACACCGGTTACAGTCTGGCGCAGATCAGCGAGTTGATGGGCTTTTCCTCTCCCAGCTATTTTTCCCAATGCTTCCGCAAGGCGGAAGGCTTGACCCCCAATGAATACCGCCGTCAGGTGCGGCAGGGACAACGCCCTGCCCCGTCAAAACGGCATGAAGTATAACGAAAACGAGGAATTTATGATGAAATCCGTTACCCTTTCTCTGCTCCAGTCTGCTGCAAATGCCTTTGATTTTGGCGGGCCTGTGCTCTGCGATGCTCACCACTATGGTGAGGGGCATATCAACGACACCTTTGTGGTCTGGCGGGAAGATCATTCCAAACGCTTTATTTTGCAGCGCATCAACACAGATACCTTTACCGACCCGGTGGGCCTGATGGAGAATGTCTGCGGCGTGACCCGGCATCTGCGGGCGAAAATTCTTGCCGAGGGCGGCGACCCCATACGGGAAACGTTGAACGTCATCCCCACCCTGACCGGCGACAGCTGCTATCTGGATGCCGATGGCGGTGCATGGCGTGCCTATGACTTTGTAGAAGATACCATCTGTTTGCAGCGGGTCGGCAGCGAAGCCGACTTCCGCACCGTGGCCGAGACGCTGGGCAAGTTCCAGAACCAGCTGGCGGATTACCCAGCCTCCACCCTCCACGAAACCATCGCCCGCTTCCACGACACGCCCAACCGCTATGCCAATTTTGAAAAAGCCCTCGCCGCCGATGCACTGGGCCGGGCAAAAAATATCCCGTCGGAAATCGAATTTATCCATGCGCGGGAGAAAGACTGCCATGTCCTGCTGGATCAGCTGGCAGCTGGCGAAATTCCTCTGCGCGTCACCCACAATGACACCAAGATCAACAATGTCCTCATCGATGCCGCTACCGGAAAAGGCATCTGTGTCATTGACCTCGACACCGTGATGCCGGGACTTTCGGCCTACGACTTCGGCGATTCCATCCGCACCGGTGCCAACGACTGCGCTGAGGACGAATCTGACCAGAGCAAAGTCCATTTTGACCTGCATCTGTACGAAGTGTTCGCCAAAGGGTATCTCTCCACTGCCGGGGCATCCATGAGCATGGCAGAAAAAAAGAGCCTTGCATGGGGTGCAAGGCTCATGACGCTGGAATGCGGCATCCGTTTTCTGACTGACTATCTGGAGGGCGACCATTATTTCCATATTGCTCGCCCGGATCACAACCTCGACCGCGCCCGCACCCAGTTCACACTGGTGCGGCAGATGGAAGAGGTTTTCGATCAGATGCTGGAAATCGTCTGCCCGGACAATCACTGATTTCGCAATCTCCTCCATTCGGATACAGCAAGAAGCATGGACGCTCTCCTTTTCGGGGGGCGTCCATGCTTCTTTTTACAGCTTATCCCTACACACCCATCAAATCGTCCTTTGAGGACGCTGGGAGCGTCGAGGACATGATGCGCTGCAGCAAATTATGAAAGCCCTTTTCAGCCCTGACCAATCACAATCCCCCAATGGCTATCATTGTAGCTGTAAATAGAAAAAACAGCTCAAGCAGCCTCCTATAAGTCCTACTATCACCGCTTTGCCGCAATAATTTTTTTCAAATTATCTTGACGCACCGTTCAATGACCAAAACGAATGTTCAATCGACCCCTAGCAATTCCCAGCACCACGACACGCCGAACAACAAAACGCACGTTATCAAGTTCCGTGTGACAGCGGAGGAAAAAGCGTCACTGGAACTCACTTGCAAACTCCTGAATTTCCCCCTCTCCGCTTTTATCCGCTGCGCCATATTGATATACAAGTTTATCCATAGTGCCTGATCAACTCCTTCGATTTGCATATACAATCATCGGTCAATCTATGATTTCGGATTTCATCTTCCACGGACACCTGCGTGGAACTTGTCGGGGCAAGGCCCCTCCATCTGCTAACGCAGACCGTTCCGGCGCTTAAAAGCCCCACTGGGGCTTTCATTGCTTCGCAAACGCTAATTTTCCGAAGAAAACAAATAATCCGAACCCATCTCCTATCGGAAATAAGTTCGGATTATTTTTGTTTGGTCCGAGTGGCGAGAATCGAACTCACGGCCTCTTGAACCCCATTCAAGCGCGCTACCAAAACTGCGCTACACCCGGATATCGCATGTGGCTTATCGCTCACAGCTCAATTAGTATACCCGATGCAGGGTGTTTTGTCAAGCGCTTTTTTCAAGTTTTTTCGATTTCTTTTTCGTCTTCCTCCGCCGTTTCCGCAATGGGCTGGCTGCGGGACGGTAGTGCGTCAAATTCCACGGTAGCCAGCGCCACGGCGAACACGCTTTGGGCCCCGGCATCCAGCAAAGCCTGTGCACAGGCGGCTGCCGTGGCTCCGGTGGTGATGACATCATCCACCAGCAGCACCCGCTTCCCATCCACGTTGTCCGGTTCCAGCACCCGGAACGCGCCTGCCACGTTGACCAGGCGCTCGTCCAGCGAGAGCCCGGCCTGATGGCGGCCAGTGCGGGCACGACCAAGGGCGTTGGCGGCCAGCGGGACGCCCACCGCCTTTGCCAGCGGCCGGGCCATCCGCTCCGGCACATTATAGCCGCGTTTTTTGCTGGAGGCCGGCACCGGGACGATGGCGTCATAGCCAAGGCTCAGGCCCTCCACCCGCTGGGGTGTGGGCTCCGCGCCGCGCATGACGATCTCGCTGCCAAAGAGCAGCCGGGCCATCTCGACGCCCAGCTCCACGGCCGTCCACGGCTCGCCCTGGTACTTGGCCCGCAGCACCGCACTGCGGACACAGCCCGTGTAGCGGTAGGGTGCCGCGGCCCCGCTCAGTCCCCAGATAGTGCTCACTTTCCTTGAGCCGCATGGGCATCCGGCGGAGCGGTTCCAGCCGTTCCGCGCATTCCGGGCAGGTTGGCACAAAGCCCAGCACCCGGCGGCAGAAAGGGCAGCGGCGGGGATACAGCAGCTGCCGGGCCTGCCGCAGCAGCCAGCACGGGGCCGCGTAATCCCCCGGCATCAGTCTTTCTTGACTGCAATGATGACGCGGACTTTCTTGCCCGCCGTGCAGCCAAAGTTATCGTACCAGCCGGTCAGGTAGTAATCATCCGAGTTGACGTATGCCAGCTTAGTGGCGTAATACTGGCCCTTGTACCACAGGTAGACCTGCGTGTCGTCGGCCATCTCATAGCGCTTATCGCCCGAGAGGACGGAGGCAGCGCCCACCTTATCGATCTTCATGGGCATGAGCTGCACCATGGATTTGACCGAGCCCGTCACCTCCCGGCTGACGGCAATACCGCCTGCCAGCACCGGGTACTTGATGGAGGTGGTCAGGCTGGCCTGCTGGCCGTCGATGTAGCAGATGTAGTTGGCACCGCCGCCGATGAAGTTGAAAATGTTGCTCAGCGGAGCCCCGGTAATGGCACCGATTTGCCGGAAGCCAATGCCCAGCAGGCCCGCGGTGTTGCCCGTCAGGCGATTCCATGCCGTGCTGAGGATATCGCCGCTGATGACGCCCCACAAAATCTCGCTCGTGGTGGGCACCAGCAGATTTTTCACCTCATCCACGGTGGTCTTGGTGGTCGTGTTGCCCGAAGAATCGGTGGTCACCAGCGTTTTGATGCTGCTGTAGTTGGCGGCCAGATTCTTCACATCGTCCAGAACGCCGTAGTTCCACAGATCGCCCGTGACATCGTTGAGGATGAGGCGGTCGATCTGGCCGTTTTCATTAGTGGTGTAGTAGCGGACGTCAGAGCCCGAGAGCGTTACCCCCGATAGGCGGCTGGGACGAATCGCCCCAGCCGCACCTCCTGACGTTGTATCCATAATTTCCACATCGTCGGCCAGGGCAGCGTCGCCCAGAGCGGTGGCGTCCGCGTTCACGGTGCCGCTGACGGACCGGCTGCTGATTTTTTTCACGTTCTCTCCGTTGGCACCGTCCACGCTGATTTCTACCAGCCAACCGGTGGGAAAATTGAGGCTTTTGTCCACGTTGACGCTCCGGACGATACCGTCCGTGCACATGACCGAGACTTTCTGGAGCACATCGGCCCCGTTGTCTTCTTCAATCAGGTTGCGGGAGGCGGACTGGACAACGCCATAGAAGACGCTGTCGGCCTCTTCCCCGGTGACGATGCCGGCCACCTCATTGTTCATGCCCAGCAGCAGGGTGACCACCTGGCCCACACCGCCGCCGTTGAGGGAGGACACCTGCGAGGCCACCGCCGTGCTGCCCAGCGTGTAGGTACTGCCCGCCACGGTGACCGAGGTGGGCGCGCTGGCCGAGGGAGACACTGCCGTGATGCGGCCGGCCGCGCGGCGGGTGTAGACCCAGACCGTGCGCAGACTCTCGCTGTAATAGTACACGTCGTACTGGTTCAGCTCGCCCGAGGGGGAAACTTTATCGTTGCGGTAGACGCTACCGGGGTAAAGGGTACCTGTGCCCCCTCGCCGTAGATAAAGGGGCCCTGCAGACTGCTGAGCAGGACGGTGGAGGCATCCACCTGGCCGTTGGAAACGGTAAAGCCCAGAGTGGTGCCGTAAGCGCCGCCCGAAGCCGTGTTGGCCGTGAGGGCGTTGTAGAGCAGGACCGCGGCATCCTCATAGTTCATGGCCTCGCCCTGCTTGCGGTCCAGTCCGGTGCGCAGGCCGATCTCGCTGGCCTTGTTGAGCTGCGCGTTGGGGAACGCGCCGTTCAGCTCGGTCATCTTATAGCCCATCAGCTTGAGGACCGCCGTGCAGGCTTCCTCCAGCGTGACAGCGTTGTCCGGGCGGTAGCTGCCGTCCGTGTAGCCGTTCAGCCAGCCCTGCTGCACCGCAATGCGGATGTAGGGGGCCCAGGGCGAAGTGCCGGGCACGTCGGTATAGAGGGTGCCCACCGTGCCCTGTGCACCCACGCTCTCCCGGAATGTGGAGAACGAGGTAAGCATCCGGGCAAAGGCACCACGGGTGACCACGGCGTTCAGGGCCCCGGTCTGGTCGGTATCCATGGCCCCCAGGGTAATGGCCATCTGGACCGCGGTGTTGTTGGTGGCAGCCGCCGAAGCCGGGAGCACCAGCATGGAGGCTGCAATGCACACCGCCAGCAGCAATGCAAGGATTCGTTTTTTCATGGCTTATCTTCTCCTTTTAATCATACCGCAGGGCGTCGATGGGGTTGAGCTTGGCGGCACGCTTGGCCGGCAGGTAGCCGAACAGCACGCCGATGCCCGCCGAAATGCCGAACGCCACCACGATAGAGTCGAACGAGGGGCTCACCGTGATATCCATGCCGTCGGTGAACATGGGCAGCACCCGGTTGGCAGCCATGCTGACGATGTACCCCAGCACGATGCCAAGAGCGCCGCCCAGAGCGGAAGTGGTAGCGGCCTCGGTAACGAACTGGGCCAGGATGACCCGCTCCTTGGCGCCCATGGCCTTGCGGATGCCGATCTCTTTCGTCCGCTCCGTGACCGACACCAGCATGATGTTCATGATGCCGATGCCACCCACCAGCAGCGAGATGCTGGCAATGCCCGTGAGGATAACGATGACCATGTTGATCATCTTGTTCATCTCTTCCAGCCACTCACTGGCCGAGTAAACGTAATACGCATCGTCACTTTTGAAGAGATTATACAGTCCGTTTTCCATGGCAGCCTTGGCCTCGTTGGCCTGATTCTCGTCCACCATGACGCAGATGTACGAATCCGCGGTGCTTTTCTGCGACAGACGCATGGCGGTGGTATAGGGCAGGTAGATGCAGTCATCGTCATTGCCCTGCTGCATGGTGGGGTCGCTGATCTTGGCGTTCAGCACGCCCACGATGCGGAATTTGTAGGGGCCCAGCTTGATGGTCTTGCCCACACCGTTGCCGCCAAAGGCGGTGCGGTTGATGTAATCGCCGATGACGCAGACCTGCTTGTCGTCTTTCATGTCCATGTACTGCAGGTTGCGGCCCTTGGCCAGGGTGTAGTTTTTCATCTCGGTATAGTCTTCGTCCACGCCGTACAGGTTGGTGTAACGGTAGGTGGTGGTGCCCACCTTGGGCGTGTTGCTGCTGAAATCGATCTGCGGGGAGATGGACTCCAACAGGTCGGGGTTTTTCTTCACGATGTTATACACGTCGTCCACCGAGGCGGTGCGGGAGCCGTAGCCCCAGATGCTGACAGACAGGGTGTTGGTGCCCATGGCCGAAAAGCTGTCCCGCATACTCTTGGTCATGCCGTTGCCCAGGCCCACGATGACGATGACCGCCATGACACCGATGATGATGCCCAGCATGGTCAGAAACGTGCGGAGCTTGTTGCTCCAGACGTTCTGGATGGCCTGCCGGAAAGTTTCAATGATCATGCCTGTGCCTCCTCGGTCTGGGATTCCTGCTCCGGCAGCAGGGTGGGCTGAACGACCGCCTCCGGGGAGTGGGAGTCGCCGTCGTAGACGACACGCCCATCTTCCAGCCGGATGATGCGTTCCGCCTGCACGGCAATGGAATTGTCGTGGGTGATGAGGACCACGGTGTGGCCCTCATTGTGGAGCTCCTGCAGCATTCCCAGCACCTCGCGGCCGGTGTGGCTGTCCAGAGCGCCGGTGGGCTCGTCCGCCAGGATGAGGGGCGGGTTGCGCACCAGAGCCCGGGCAATGGACACGCGCTGCTGCTGGCCGCCGGAAAGCTGGTTGGGCTTGTTTTTGAGCTTATCGCCCAGGCCCACCTTTTCCAGCACCTCTTTGGCACGCTTGTGCCGCTCCGCGCGGGAGACGCCCGCGTACACCAGCGGCACCTCCACGTTTTCCATCAGGTTGAGCTTGGGCAGCAGGTTGTACTGCTGGAAGATAAAGCCCAGCATCTCGTTGCGGATGGCGGCCAGCTCGTTCCGGTTCATCTTGCCCACGTCCCGGCCATTGAGCAGGTAGGTGCCCTGGGTGGGCACATCCAGGCAGCCGATGATATTCATACAGGTGGACTTGCCCGAGCCGGACTGGCCGACAATGGCTACAAACTCCCCTTTTTCGATCTTCATGGAGATATGGTCAGCCGCCTTGACGGTCGTGTCGCCCATCTGGTAGTATTTGCACACTTCATCAAATTCGATCAGAGCGCTCATGTTCAGCCCTCCTCATCAAAAGAAACTGCTTCCGTCATCATAGTAGCCGCTTCCGTCATCATAGTAGCTGTCACTCACCGAGTTGGGATCGTAAGCAATCGTGTCTTCCGCCGTGATGCCGTCGAGGATCTCGGTGTAATCGTCGTCGCTGACGCCCGTCTTCACGTCCACATAGACATAGCCGTCCGGAGCTTCCATATCCGGGTCCGCATTGGCCGCGCTGGGCGAATCCTTGGTCACCAGCACATAGCCGCCGCGGACGATGGCCGCGTTGGGCACGCAGAGGGCGCTGGTGGACTCGGCCACCACGATCTCCGCGTTGGCGTTCATGCCCGGGCGGAGGCCGTCGATGGAGTCGATGCGGATGGTCACAGGGTAAGTCGTGGTGCCGCCGGAAGAGTTGCCTTTCATCGAGACACGGGTCACGGTGCCCACATAGGTCTTATCGGCCACCGCATCCGCCGTGATCTGCACTTTCTGGCCCACGGAAAGGGAGCCGATCTCCAGCTCGTCCACATTGATGCTCATTTCCAGGTAGCTCAGGTCATACAGCACACAGAGGCTGGTGCCGGAGGTCAGTGCGTCGCCCTGCTTGACGTCTTTTTCGATCACGGTACCGCTGATGGGGGCCGTGATGGTGTAGTTGGCCATCGTGTCCTGCATATTCTGCATCGAGATCTCGGCACTGCGCAGGGTCTCCGAAGCAGACTGGATGGATTCGGTCAGGTCATCGCCCGTCAGCTCAATGAGGATGGCGTCCTTTTCCACCGCGCTGCCCTCCTGCACATTGATGGCGGAGACGGTGCCGGAAGAGGGAGCCGTCAGGGTACGCTCTGCCTGATAGGCAAAGGTGGCGGAGGCAATGGAGCTGACGCCATTGATGCTGGCCGTGGCTGCCTGGGCCGTGGTCAGGCCGCCCGCGTTCCGCACCGCGATGGTCACCGTACGGGTGAGCAGGTTGCCAGTGCTCAGTTCATCGGTGCCAGTCACAGCGGTAATGGTGCCGTCCAGCGTCTCAAAGGTGCCGTCCAGCACCACCTGCGCGCTCTGCCCCACCGAGAAGTTGGCGGCGTCGGCCGCCGGGAAGAGCAGGCTGAGCATCATCTTGGAGTTATCCCGGATGACGGCCACTTCCTGGCCGCTGGTCACTTCATCGCCCTTGGCCACTTTCAGGCTGCTGACCGTGCCCGCCACCTCAGCACGGACGTACTGGCGGTCTACAGTCTTATCGTAGCTGCGCTGGGCCTGCTGGAGGGCGATTTCCGCTTTTTCCAGGTTGGTGGAAGCGTCGGAGCTGTCGATGGTGTAGAGGATCGTGCCCTCTTCCACGGTGTCGCCCTCTTCAAAATCAGCGGTGAGCACTTTGCCGTCCACCAGAGATTTCACGGTGTAAGTATTGGCCGGGTTCAGGGTGCCGGTGCCGCTGAGGGAGTTGGAGACATCCCGCTCCTCAGGCGCCGTTTCCACATAGCTGGTGTCCACATTGGCCTGCTTGTCCTTGGCGGGCTTGAGCAGGAACACCCCTCCTGCAAGGACGACCACCGCCGCCGGGAGCAGCCATTTCCAGTTCTTCCGGGCAAATGCTTTGGCCCCGGCAAGCTTCCCGGCGGTCTTATCGTTTGCAGCCGCTGCCGAGGGGCCGTTCCCCTGCATGGCCGCGTTCTTCTTTTTCCAGATCATGCTTTTCCTCCTCGCTGTGCGGTGCGGGGGGCAAGATCCCCCTCCCGCAGAAGTGTCTGTTATAAGGTAGTGTATCGCATTTCGGGAAATTAAACAAGCGTCCAAATTTCATTTCACGCATATTTGACAAATATTCCGGCAGTTTCTCCCGGTTTCCGCCCCCGGAGCACCGCTGCTGCCTGCCCGAAACCCGGCCTGGCAGGCGGATTTTTCCAAATTGTAAACCTGCTGTATATTTCAAAGTTGACGCACCCGGGAATTTCTGGTTTAATACGGGGCAAAGCGCAGTTTTTATGCGATGTTCTCGGCCCGTCCAAAACAGCGGGCCGCAAATAGAGGAGGATTTTTTATGAGTCAGGCAGCTGCCAAAACACCCAAAGCTCGAAATTTTCGGTCCGCGACATCTGCTACACCGGATTGTTCGCCGCCGTCATCGCCGTGATGGCCCAGATCTCCATCCCGATGCCCCTGGGCGTCCCCATGACCATGCAGACATTCGCCATCACCCTGGCCGCTGTGGTGCTGGGCTCCAAGCTCTCCGCCATGGCAAGCCTCGTGTACCTGATCCTGGGTGCCGTGGGCGTGCCCGTGCTGGCCAGCTTCTCCGGCGGTATTGACAAATTCGTCGGCCCCACGGGCGGTTTCCTCATCTCGTTCCCCCTCATGGCCTATATCATCGGCCTGGGCGTGGAGCATCGCAATGCCTTTAAGGGCGCGTTCCCTCTGGCCGTTGTCGTGGGCACCGTGGTCAACTACATCGTCGGTGTGATCCTGTTCGTCATCGTGGCCCACAGCACCGTGGCCGTGGCTATTTCCGCCTGCGTGCTGCCGTTTATCCCCACCGCCATCATCAAGGCTGTGCTGGCCTGCGCCATCGGCCTGAACATTCGGAAACGGATTCCGGGGCTCAAGGCATGATCGTACTCCGCCCGCACCATCTACTCTGCACCCAGGCTACTCCGGCCACGGCTACGACGACGCCTTTGTGGAGCACATGAACGACGTGGTCCACCAACTGCGGGAGGTTCCCGGGACGCGGATCCACCTCACGTTCTCCACCGACACGCTTTGCTCCTGCTGCCCCAACAAGCTGGGCGAAGACCTGTGCGACACCCAGGAAAAGGTAAAGCGGTACGACCGCAAGACCGTGGAATACTTTGGCCTGGAAGAAAAGGATTATGTCTACCAGGATCTCATCCGGGCCATTGATGCCAAGGCTACCCCGGAGATGCTGGCGGATATCTGCCGCGACTGCTGCTGGTTCCCCGTCAGCGCCTGCTGCAAAAACATCTGCAGCGGCAAATATGTAAAATAACCTCTGTTTCTCCCCTGCAAAAGGGCCCGTACCGGCATTGGTACGGGCCCTTTTACCGTTTCAGCACGCAAAAAGAGGCCGCTCCACGGAAAATTTCCAGTGGAACAGCCTCTTTTCCGATTTACTTACCGCGTTTTCTGCTCACTTCACCGCAGCGTCATCCGCCGCATAGAGCTGGACATATACCCCTGCGGGGACGCAGGCGGCCCAGGCGTCTTTCTGGCTCAGCCAACCGAATTGCTCACAGACATGGTCCGGGCACTGGCTGTCCTGAAAGGCGATGGCACCGTCTTTTACCTGTAAATGCACAACGTAATCGCCCACATCGTACAGATAATCGTAATCTTTGTCCAGCGGGATGGTCTCGGTGATGCCGTCGCCGAAATCGGCTACCGCCACCAGCGCTTCCCCCTGTTTGCGGCCCCGCAGTGCCCAGAAAAGCACCACTGCAGCCAGCAGGAGCACTGCCGCAAAGAGCAGATTTTTCTGCAGCCGGGTCAGGCGTTTCATGCAGCGTAATCGCTGGCAGCCTGGCCTGCAATGCGGCCAAAGACGGTAAAGTCGGCCACAGCGTTGCCGCCCAGACGGTTTGCACCGTGGACGCCGCCGGTGATCTCACCTGCTGCAAACAGGCCGGGGATCACGTTGCCATTGGTATCCAGCACTTCCGTGTTGGTGTTGATGGTCAGGCCGCCCATGGTGTGGTGGACACCGGCAGTGACCTTGATGGCATAGTAGGGAGCGGTATCCAGCGGGTTTGCAAAGCTGGTACGGCCAAACTCGGCGTCGGCCTTATCGGCCACGCACTGGTTCCAGTTGTTCATGGTCTCGGCAAAGGTCGCCTCGTCCACGCCAATGGCCTTGGCCAGTTCCTCGTAGGTAGCGCCCTCCGCGGTATAGCCTTTCTTGATGTAGCCCTGGATGACGCTGGAAGCATCGGCCATGGCCTGATCGACCACCAGCCAGCTGTAGCTGCCCGGCTGTGCGATCTCAGCAGCGGAAACCACGTCACGGGTGCCCACTTCGTCAATGAAGCGCTTGCCGTCAGCGTTGACCAGGATCGCGCCATCGCCGCGCAGGCCCTCGGTGATCAGGGCAGCGGTGTTAGCCTCCACAGTGGGGTGGATCTGGATCTGGTCCATATCCACGGTACCGGCACCGATGGCCGTTGCCATCTCAATGCCCTGGCCCAGGATGCCGGGAGCGTTGGTGGTCATAAAGCCCTCGAGCTCCGGCTTGTACTTCACGACCATGTCCAGGTTGGCACCGAAACCGCCGGAAGTCAGGACCACGGCTTTGGCGTTGACGGTGACGGTCTCACCGGAAGCGCCGGTGGCCTTAACGCCGCAGGCTGCGCCGTTGGCATCGGTCAGGATCTCGTTGGCGGTGGTGTTCAGCAGGATCTGAACACCGGCCTTTTCGCAGTTCTCCTGCAGCAGGGGGATCATGTAAGAGCCCACAGAGAGGGTCTTGCCCTCTGCGTCCACAGGGCGATGGATGCGCTTGACAGAAGCGCCGCCAAAGCTGGAAACGCTGTGCAGGGTGATGCCGTTCTCATCCAGCCAGTCGATGGCATCGGCACTGTTCTCGCAGAGAGTCTCCACCAGAGCGGGATCGTTGATGCCCTTGCCGCCGATCATGGTATCCAGCTCCATCAGCTCCACAGAGTCGAAGTAGCCGGTGGGGTTGGCCTGATAAGCAGCCCACTGCTCGGCCACGGTAGCAGCCAGAGCGGTGATGGTCTCATTGTCAGCGTACTTTTCGGCAGCGGTCTTCAGGGTCTTTTCCACGCCTGCGGACTCGCCGAACTCGTTCTCATCCTGATACACGGTCTTGCCTGCGTTCATGCCGCCGGTAGCGCGGACAGAGTTGCCGCCCACCATGGCCTGGCTCTCCAGAATGACAACGCTCTTGCCCTCGTTGGCAGCGGTAATGGCGGCAGTCATGCCGGCACCGCCCGCGCCCACGATGACCACATCGGCGTCCACCGTGGAGTCCTCAGCGGGCTCGGCGGTGTTGTCCACAGCGGTCTTGTAGTCGTCGGGGTTCAGGCCGGCCGCGGTCAGGGCGGCAGCGGCAGCCTCCTTGATGGCGTTGGAGGTGACGGTTGCGCCTGCAACGCCGTCCACCGCAATGCTGCCGCTCTCGGCGATGGCGCCGGGCAGCTGGTCGATGGCCGTGGAGCCCACGCCCTCGGTCTCGTCCTTGCCCTCGGCGGTGCAGCCGATGATCTTGCCGTCGGCAAGGGTCAGGGTAACGGTCACATCGCCGCCAAAGCCTTTGGCAGTGCCCATGCTGGTGGTTTTGCCGCTGCTGTACACCAGCAGACCGGCTGCCACCACCACCACCACCATCGCCACAGCGAGGAGGATCTTCTTTATCTGGTTCTTCTTCATGGTTTTTCCAATTCCTTAGCAGATTTGAGGGCCAATGCCCTCAGTTTGTTAATGCGAACATATCAGCAGAAAAAGGGGGCTGCTCATTCGGAAAGCAGCCCCCTTTGCCGAACTAAGAGAAAAAATCAGGCGTTGGCCTGTGCAGCAGCAACTGCGCAGGCAACGGTTGCACCGACCATGGGGTTGTTGCCCATGCCGATCAGGCCCATCATCTCAACGTGCGCAGGCACGGAGGAGGAACCAGCAAACTGAGCATCGCCATGGACGCGGCCCAGAGAGTCGGTCAGGCCGTAGCTGGCGGGGCCGGCTGCGACGTTATCGGGGTGCAGGGTACGGCCCGTGCCGCCGCCGGAAGCGACGGAGAAGTACTTCTTGCCGTTCTCGATGGCCCACTTCTTATAGGTGCCAGCAACCAGGTGCTGGAAGCGGACGGGGTTGGTGGAGTTGCCGGTGATGGAGCACTGGACGTCCTCTTTCTTCATGATGGCAACGCCTTCCATGACGTCGTTGGCGCCGTAGCACTTAACAGCGGCACGCTCGCCATCGGAGAACGGGATCTCCTTGACCACTTTCAGGGTCTGGGTGGGGATATCATACTCGGTCTGCACATAGGTGAAGCCGTTGATGCGGGAGATGATGTAAGCGGCGTCCTTGCCCAGGCCGTTCAGGATGACGCGCAGGGGGGTCTTGCGGACCTTGTTTGCGGTGCGGGCGATGCCGATGGCACCCTCAGCAGCAGCAAAGGACTCGTGGCCAGCCAGGAAAGCGAAGCAGGTGGTGTCCTCGCTCAGCAGGCGGGCACCCAGGTTGCCGTGGCCCAGGCCGACCTGGCGCTGCTCAGCAACGGAGCCGGGGATGGTGAAAGCCTCCAGGCCCTCGCCAATGGCAGCCGCGCACTCGGCAGCATCGGTCAGGCCGCGCTTCACGGCGATGGCGGTGCCCAGGGTGTAAGCCCAGACAGCGTTATCAAAGCAGATGGGCTGCACGCCGCGCACGATCTTGTCGCAGTCGATGCCCTTGGCGAGGAGCATCTCGTTGCAAGCGTCCAGAGACTCCAGGCCGTTAGCCTTCAGGCATGCCTCGATCTTCGGCATGCGGCGATCCATAGATTCAAAAGTTGCCATGAGTTGTTCCTCCTCTCTTATTCCTCACGCGGGTCGATGTACTTGACAGCGCCTGCTTCCTTGCTGAAGCGGCCGTAGGTGCCCACGTTCTTCTCGTATGCCTCGTTGGGGGTCTTGCCGTGACGGATGTCCTCCATCATCTTGCCCAGCTTGACAAACTGATAGCCGATGACCTCATCGTTCTTGTCCAGAGCCAGCTTGTTGATGTAGCCCTCGGTCAGCTCCAGGTAGCGGACGCCTTTCTCCTTGGTGGAGAAGATGGTGCCGGTCATGGAGCGCAGGCCCTTGCCCAGGTCGTCCAGACCCGCGCCGATGGGCAGACCGTCCTCAGAGAAAGCGGTCTGGCTGCGGCCGTAGACGATCTGCAGGAACAGCTCGCGCATTGCCACGTTGATGGCGTCGCACACCAGGTCGGTATTCAGAGCTTCCAGGATGGTCTTGCCGGGCAGGATCTCGCCAGCCATAGCAGCAGAGTGGGTCATGCCGGAGCAGCCGATGGTCTCCACCAGAGCCTCCTCGATGACGCCGTTCTTGATGTTCAGCGACAGCTTGCAGGTGCCCTGCTGGGGTGCGCACCAGCCCACACCATGGGTGTAGCCGCTGATGTCCTTGATCTCATAGGCCTTGACCCATGCGCCCTCTTCGGGGATGGGAGCCGGACCATGCTTAGGACCTTTGGTGATCGGGCACATATTCTGTACTTGCTGCGAATAGGTCATAATCATACTCTCCTTTTGACAATTTGTGCTCTGCGGGCAAAAAACGAGCCTGGTATCCCAGCCTCATTTCATGTTCCACGTTGCATTGACCGGGCGTGCCGCTCTCTTTCTGCACCACATTCCGGTACTACCACGCATGATTTTATTATAGAGAACCTTGGCGCATTTTGCAAGACATTTCTGATAAATAATTCGCAATCTTTTTGGTAGTTATTCATGTCTAACCGTCATTTTTGCTTCTTTCGTCTTCCACATCGTCATGTTTTTGTCAATTTTGTCGGAATGGATTTTTAGTTCAATTGGGACGGGGCGCGCGGGGCGGCTGGACGGGTCTCAGGGCCCAGATGGCAACAAATCCGCCCACCGCTCCCGCAATGGCAAGGATGTGCCGCCCCTGCTCCAGCCCCCAGAGATTGGCCATCAACGGAAACGCCAGGCTCCCCACGCTCTGTCCCAGAGCCAGAAAGCCATAGTTGACCCCGGCATGGGGAAACCCGAACAGATCGGTGGAGAGGGCGGGCAGCACCGCCGCCAGCGCCGAGTAGCAGAACGTCAGGCCCGCGTACACGGCCACCACGGCCCACCCCTGTGCAAACCAGAAGACGGCACTCAGCCCCAGCGAGACCGCAAACAAGATCATATCCGTCGGCCTGCGGCCAATTTTATCACTCAGCATGGGCATCAGCAGCCGCCCGGCTGCACTGCCCACGCTGCCCAGCACCACGCTCCACAGCGCGGATCTCTCGTCCAGCCCCCGCTCCATCCCCAGTTTTAAGATGATGGGACTGAACAGCAACACCGCCGGGGTGGAGCAGCACACCGCCCCGGCGCAGAGCCAGTATTGCCTGGTGCGGAGCATCTGCCCAGGGGAGAGGTCCAGCTTCGGGGCCGCCTTTCCCCTGCCCTGCTGGCTGGGCCGGGGCTTTTCCGGCGGAGGGTCGGTCAGCAGGGCACTGCCCACGAGGCAGACGGGCAGGGTGAGCACCCCCAGGGCCCAGAACGCGCCCCGGATGCCCTGTACCGGGCCAAAGCCCCGCAGCGCCGTCCGGACAAAGACCGTGAGGAACGCGCCGGAGAGCCCCACCGCCCCGCCGATGACGCCCGTGGCCAGCCCTTTGCGGCCCTTGTACCATTTCTGGGCGCAGGACTGGATGGAGGGGTACAAAAAGGCCGTGCCCAGCCCCGCCGGGACACTGAACAGTACCCAGAACCACCCGCCCGCGGCCCCGGGCAGGAGGGCCGCCGCAAAGAACCCGCCGCAGAGCAGGGCCGTGCCCCAGAGCGCCGCGTGGCGCGGGCCGTTCCGGTCTTGCAGAAAGCCGCCGATCACACACCCCACCCCGAATGCCGCGATCAGGATGCCGAACGCCAGCCCGGCCCCCTGTTCCGAGAGGCCGTACTCCTCCATGACCGGCTGCTGGAACACGCCCCAGGCCGCGGGCAGGCCTGTTAATATTTGAATGGCCGCCCCCGCCGCCAGAATGGCCCATGGTCTTGTTTTCTGCATTTCGCGCATCACCTCACAGGATAGTGTGCCCTTTTTGATTGACAAACCCGCATATTTCTTTATAATTGAGGGGTAAGAATTACGATGAAACCTCTCAGTCTCGCTCCGCTCGACAGCTCCCCTACTGAGGGGAGCCTCTGGCGAAGAGGGAAAGCTTCTCGTTTTTGCCAAGGCCTCCCCTATGAGGGGAGGTGGCACGCCGCAGGCGTGACGGAGAGGTTTTACTTCTTTAAAAAGAGAGGAATTACCAACCATGAAGACCCAAGCGTTGAAAGGTATGCGGGACCTGCTGCCCGCGGAGCAGACCCTGCGCGATTATATCCAGGGCAAAATTCTGGAGACCTACCGTGCCTCCGGTTTCGAGCGCATCTCCACCCCCATGCTGGAGGATATGGAAAACCTCGATAAATCCGATGGCGGCGACAACCTGAACCTCATTTTCAAGGTGCTCAAGCGGGGCGATAAGCTCACCGCCGCCCTGAACAGCGGCGACCCCAAGGCCCTCTCCGATATGGGCCTGCGCTATGACCTCACCCTGCCCCTGAGCCGCTTCTATGCCGCCAACAAGGACAAGCTCCCCCACCCGTTCAAAGTCATCCAGACCGACCGCGTCTTCCGCGCCGAGCGCCCCCAGAAAGGCCGCCTGCGCGAGTTTGTCCAGTGCGACATTGACATCCTGGGCGATGAGAGCCCCAACGCCGAGGTGGAGCTCATCGACGTGACTACCCGCGCCCTGCTGGGCATCGGCTTCACCGGCTTTACCGTCAACATCAATGACCGCCGCATCCTGCGCGGGATGCTGGAAAGCATGGGCTTTGCGGCCGACACGCTGGACTCCGTCTGCATCACCTTTGATAAGATGGACAAGATCGGTGCCGAGGGCGTCAAGGCAGAGCTGACCGAGAAGCAGCTGCCCGAGACCGCCATCCAGGCCCTGGCCGATTTCATCGCCGCAGGCAATGTGACGCTGGACGCCGTGGCCGCCCGCTGTGCGGACCCCGCCATTGCCGACGACCTGAAGTATGTGCTGGCCACCGCCAACGCACTGGCCGACGGCCGCTATGAGGTGGCTTACTGCCCCAGCCTGGTCCGCGGCCAGGGCTACTACACGGGCATGGTCTTCGAGGTCACCTGCCCGCAGTTCAGCGGCGCTGTGGCAGGCGGCGGCCGCTACGACAACATGGTTGGCAAGTTCCTGGGCACCCAGGTGCCCGCCGTGGGCTTCTCCATCGGCTTTGAGCGGGTCTGCGGCATCCTGCTGGAGCAGGGCTACCAGATCCCCGGTGCCAAGCAGAAGATCGCTCTGCTCTATCAGAAAGGCTCCGACTTCCCTGCCGTGCTGGCCAAGGCCGCACAGCTGCGGGAGCGCTACAACGTGACCGTGCTGGAGCAGGCCAAGAGCTGGGCAAACAGCTGGGCCAGCTGGAAACCGCCGGTTTTGCGGGCGCTGCCTTTATGGACAAAGAAGAGATCAAGATTTTCTAAACTTACAACGAGCAAGGGCCTCCGCAGATGCGGAGGCCCTTGTTTTTGATGTCTTTTTATGTTTTCTTCGCGTTGGGGTAGACCCGCTCCATCCGGGCGTTGTCAAAGTGTTCGTCCAAAAAGACCTCCAGCTGGTTCCGCGGCGTGATGCCGTCGGTCCGGCTGTTATACCGGGCCAGCGCCAGACCGGAAAGGGACATGTTCACCGCCATAAAAATGGCCAGTAAAATGGTCATCCAGGGTTTGACGTGCCGCCGGACGAGGTCCATCCCCTTTGCCACCAGCGGATAGCCCAGCCGGAGCCAAACCACCGCCGCAATGCCCCAGAAAAGCAGTACAGCAGGTTGACGCGGCCCGCAATGTTGAATTTGAAGCCGCTGTAATCCCAGAAGATGACACCAAACAGCAGCTCGCCTACGGCGCTGCACACATACTCATAGGCACCGCCCATGAAGACGCCAAAGGCAAAGATGGCGCTGTCGCTCTTGTCCTCACTGTTCCGCAGCAGAACGGTAGAGAGGGCCAGTGCCAGCCCCCACACCACGCTGAACGGACCCCAGACCAGGCTGGAACGGCTCATCCAGACGCCCGCCGTCACCCGGCAGAACAGCGTCTCCACAATGTCGCCCAGAAATGCCCCGATGACGAACAGCCAGAGCAGGTCGGCAAAGCTCAGGGTCTTTTCGGCTGTGACGGTCGGTACCACCCGCGCGGCGGCCGGGTAAGCTTTCTGGACACGGCGCTCCACCCAGCTGCTGAGCCGGGTGCGGAGCTGATCGGAGTGCTTTTCCAGCTTGGCATTGAGCTGTTCCAGGTGTGGATGCTCCCGGGCGTAGCGGCTCACTGCTAGGAACGCGCCCAGCTGGTCCAACAGGGAGATCGTGATGGAGACCCACAGCAACGGCCGGACGAGCCACTGGGGCAGCAGGCCGTAAAGCTTGAAGAGCAGACCATTGCCCCACAGGACCGTCGCCGTGCCCAGCGCGCCCCAGAGCAGCGAGTATTGCAGGCAGATGTAGCCATCCACATTGAAGCGCTTGCCGGAGTAGTCCCACCAGCGGCGGCGATGCACCCGCTCCAGCAGTTTGGCTGTCAGCCACTCCACCACGGTGGCGTCAATGGCGCAGCCAGAAACAGCAGCAGCGGGCCGGGCCGGTCTGCAAAGGAAATCGCCAGCAGCACCGCCGTAAAGCCGTAGATAAAGCAGAACGGGCCGGACGCCACGCCTCGGTTGGCAAAGCGGCGGCCCTTTATCGTTGCCACCACCGTCTCGCCTACCCAGCCCAGGAACGAATAGACCAGATATAGAACACTCAGAGAGTAAAAATTGAGCTCCATTGCAGCTCCTTTCCATCGCGTGTGAATTGCATGGTACAATTTTATGCTATTTTAGGCTTCCAGGCAAGATAAAATGCAAAAAACACAGCGATACACGCTCTGTTTGCCAGAGACAGCGTATCGCTGTGTTTGGATGTTTTCTTTCAGCAGGCTTGCCCTCTCAGGCACTGCGGGCCGTTACAGCTGGCTCTTGTACAGCTCCACGATCTCTTCCACACTGGTGTCGCGGGGGTTGCCCGGGCGGCAGGCGTCTGCATAAGCGGACTCCGCCAGGAACTGGATGTCCTCTTCTTTCAGGATGCCGTGCAGGTTTGCGGGGATGCTCACATCCGCGCTCAGCTGCTTGACGGCTGCGATGGTGGCATCGGCTGCCTGCGCGTCGTTCATCTCGTCAATGCCCTTGACGCCCATGGCCTTGCCGACCGCGCGGTAGCGCTCACCGGCAACGCTCTTGTTGTACTCCAGACCGACCGGCAGCAGGATAGCGCAGGCCACACCATGCGGCGTGTCATACAGAGCGGACAGGCCGTGTGCCATGGAGTGGACGATGCCCAGACCGACATTGGAGAAGCCCATACCGGCAATGTACTCGCCCAAAGCCATGCCCTCGCGGCCTTCCGGCGTGTTCTGGACCGCACCGCGCAGGTTCTCGCTGATGAGCTTGATGGCTTCCAGATGGAACATATCGGAGATGGTGCAGTGGCCCTTGGTGATGTAGCCCTCAATGGCGTGGGTCAGAGCATCCATACCGGTGGCAGCGGTCAGGCCCTTGGGCATGGAAGCCATCATATCGGGATCGACGACGGCGATCTCCGGGATATCGTTGGTATCCACGCAGACGAACTTGCGCTTCTTCTCCACGTCGGTAATAACATAGTTGATGGTGACCTCGGCAGCGGTACCGGCAGTGGTGGGCACTGCAATGGTGAACACCGCGTGCTTCTTGGTGGGAGCCACGCCCTCCAGAGAGCGGACATCCGCAAACTCGGGGTTGTTGATGATGACGCCAATGGCCTTAGCGGTATCCATGGAGGAGCCGCCGCCGATGGCCACGATGCAGTCTGCCTCCGCGGCCTTAAAAGCAGCCACGCCGTCCTGCACGTTGGCAATGGTGGGGTTGGGCTTGATCTCGCTGTACACGCTGTAAGCAAAGTTTGCAGCATCCAGCAGGTCGGTCACTTTCTTGGTGACGCCGAACTTGATCAGATCCGGGTCAGAGCAGACGAACGCTTTCTTGTAGCCACGGGCAGTCAGCTCGGGCACAATGTTCTCGATGGCACCGTGGCCATGGTAAGAAATCGTATTCAGGACAATGCGATCAGCCATAATAGTAAGCCTCCAAACATTCTCTTCCCCGCCCCGTGCGGGGTTTTCTTTACCATTACTTTACCACATTGTTAAAAATAATGCAATTGGATTTTCTTGTGATTTTCATGAAATTTTTATACAGATGATTTTTGTTTCAGAAACTTTATCCAATTTACAATTATAAAAAAGAACCATGCAAGCTTTTCAGCCTACATGGTTCTTTTTCTTTTATTGTAATTTCAAGCGACAGGCCTTAATTACTTAACTTCATAAACCAGAACGATGAACTCGCCCTCATTAAAAGTGCCACGGACATCTTTCTCAAAAGCGGCCTTGGTATGAGAATTGGAATAACCGTACTTAGTAGCGCCATTTGCTTTCAGGGTAGAAACGATAGAAGCAATGGTAGCTGCATCTTTCTCCTGAACGGTAACGAAACCAATCTGCTCACCACCAACCAGAGTAGCAGCGTCTACAACTTTACCGATTGCTGCTGCACGAGCTTTCTGATAATCCTTCTGAGTATCATACTTGCCCTCAGACTGCTTCTTCTCAATGCTCTTGATCTCAGCAGCATAACTATCCCACAGCTGTGCAATCTTCTCAGCCTTTGCAACATCTGCAGTGTTATACTCAGCAGTAACCTTTGCATTAGACAGAGCGTCGGTCAGCTGCTTGTGGAAAGTGGTCTTGTCGCTGTCGCTGCAGCCAGTCAGGACTGCCAGAGCCATGACGCCTGCCAGAACGATAGCAGCCAGTTTTTTGAATGCCTTCATAAGTAAGGTCCTCCTCAAAAAATAAAATTTCGTTCAGGATATTTTCCTGTTTCCTGCATTGTACCCCCCCCCCGGGTGCCTTGTCAAGTGTTTTGAAAATTTCACAAATTATTTGTGCATCCCGACAAAAAACGGCCGATATTTTTTGGATATCTTTTCAAATTTTTATCACAAATCAAAGAGTTCCTTCTATCCTTTCGCATTCCCGGAATGAGTTTCTTTTCCCCAAACAAACCTAGAAACATCCTCTCTGTTCCTCTTGCGGAATTTCTAGCATCCAGAATCAAACGCCCGCCTTTTTCTGTCCATCTATGTGATCCTAAAGTCGCTGCCCTTTCCACTCAATTCTCATTGAGATGGGAGGGAAACCTTTTGGAACTGTTCGTATCATTCGTTTTGTCCGTCGCAGCAGGTGTGGTTTCCAACTGCATCAGCAAGTGGCTTGACGGCAAGCACAAGGACAGCAAGCACTCACAAATGGAAGAACCCCCTTGGAGTAGCCGCTCCGAGGGGGTTCTTCCATTTGGTGATACCCATTGGAAATGTGTATCGTATCGTTCGCATTTTTTTATATGCGATTTTGCAAAAAGTCAAGCCATGGCAGTATTTTTCCATCAGCAGCTTGCGGCCCCCTCCTGCGGGGCGATCATCAGGCGGATGATCTCACGGTCGGTCTCGGCCATGCCGTCGTGGGCCATCTTGCTCACGTTGCGGATGGTGTTCTCCACGCCCTTGAGCACGATGCCGTCGCCGCCCACGAACTCGCTGTCGTGCATCTGCATCTGCATTCCCAGCAGACCTGCTTCCACGGCAGAAGCGATCTTTGCGGCGCAGCTGGCCTTGGCACCATCGCAGACCATACCGGAGTTGATGGCCAGCGCGTTGACCACCGTGTGAGCGATCTCGTTATAACGGCCGCCGTGGAGGTATGTAATGCCCGCGCCTGCACCGCAGCCGGCACTGGTGGCGCCACAGTAAGCCGAGAGGGGCCCGATGCCTGTTTTGAGGTGGATGGTAACGAGGTTGGACACCAGCAGGGCACGGTAGAGCAGCTCCTGCGAGGCTCCCATATCCCGGGCGTAGATGATGACCGGCAGAGAAGCCGTCAGGCCCTGATTGCCGCTGCCGGAGTTGATGACCACCGGCAGCTCGCAGCCATTCATCCGGGCATCGGAACCGGCGGCGGCCCAGGCCTTGGCCCGGTTGTGGACGCTGTCGCCGTAGGAGCGGAGCAGGATGCGGCCGATCTCGGCACCCCAGTGGCCCTCCAGGCCCTGCTTGGCAATGGCCGTGTTGCAGTCGATCTGGCGCTGCAGGGTCTCTTTCACGTCGTTCAGGTCGGCTTCATCGGCAAACTGGACGATCTGCTCCACGTTGAGCAGGGTGTGGTCGGTGGCCTGGGTGCTGGTCTGCTCCACGTATTCTTTCTGGAGCAGGACCTCGCCGTCCCGCTGCAGGGCGATGACATTGGTGTGGTGGCCTGCGATCTCCGCAAAAGCGGTATGCCCGCCGCCGAACAGCCGCACCTGGATGTCAAACAGGTAGGGCTTGCCCGAGCGCTCCACATGGATGGGCGTCTTTTCCAGGAAATCCGCCATCTTCTTCAGGTCATCCTCCGTCACGGCGCAGAGCACTTCCAGTTCCTTGTCCGCATCGCCTGCCACGATGCCTGCGGCAGCGGCGGCAGCAATGCCCCGGCGGCCGCCCGTGTGGGGCACCACCACGCTTTTGACGTTCTTGATGATGTTGGCACTGGCGGCTACCTCAGCCTGCTCTGCCGGGCAACCCAGTGCCCGGGCAGCCAGGGCAGCAGCATAGGCCACCGCGATGGGTTCGGTGCAGCCCATCGCGGGCACCAGCTCTTCTTTCAGAATTGCAAGATAAGTATTGTAAAGCGCTTTCTCCATTTTTCTATCCTCCGTTTTATTTTACCGGGCACCCTCGCCCGCAAAAAACTCTTTGACCAGCTTTGCCACCGTGCCGGAGAGCAGCAGCAGGGCGATCAGGTTGGGAATGCTCATCAGGCCATTGAATGTATCGGCAATGTTCCACAAAAGGCCCAGATCCATCGTCGCGCCCACAATGGACACAAAGGAATAGAGCACGAGGAACGGCCCCACCACCTTATCGGTGCGGAACAGGAATTCCGCACAGCGAGAGCCGTACAGGCCCCAGCCGATGATGGTGGAAAACGCAAAGCAGCAAAGTGCCATCGCCGTAAAGATGGACGACCAGCCGCCGTAAGTCGCGGTAAAACCAGCGATGGTCAGCTCGGCGCCAGCGGCAGCCCCGTAGCCCACCGGCACGCCGCTGCACAGGATGACCATGGCGGTCAGAGTGCAGATGACAATGGTATCGGCAAAGACTTCAAAGATGCCGAACATCCCCTGCTTGACGGGCTTCCGGGTATCGGCGCAGGCATGGGCGATGGAGCCCGTACCGAGGCCGGCCTCGTTGGAGAAGATGCCGCGGGAGACGCCTTTCTGCACGCTGAGAAACACACTGCCGATGGCACCGCCCGTGAACGCTCTGGGGTTGAACGCGCCCGCGATGATGGACTCCAGCACATAGGGCAGACGCCGCACATTGAGCACCACGACGCCTACCGCCAGCACCACATAGAACAGTGCCATGAACGGCACCAGCTTCTCCGTGACGTTGCCAATGCGTTTGATGCCGCCCAGCAGCACCATGGCCACCAGCATGGCCACTACCACGCCCACAATGAGGTTGAGGGTGGGCAGAAAACTTTTTACCGAGGTGTTGTACGCCAGCACGGCGGAATCAATGGCCGTGACGATGGTGTTGACCTGAGTGGCGTTGCCGGTGCCAAAGACCGTCAGCACGCCAAACAGGGAGTACAGCACCGCCAGGAACTGCCAGCGCTGCCCCAGGCCGTTTTTAATATAGTACATGGGGCCACCCACCAGCTCCCCGTTTTTGTTCCGCTCCCGGAAATGGACGGCCAGCGTCACCTCCGAAAACTTGGTGCACATGCCCAGCAGCGCCGAGCACCACATCCAGAACACGGCACCCGGCCCGCCGATGGCGATGGCACCCGCCACGCCCGCGATGTTGCCGGTGCCCACCGTCGCCGCCAGTGCGGTGCAGACGGCCTGGAACGGGGTCATGGTGCCGTCCGAGGCATCCTTTTTGCGGAACATCCGGCCAATGGTGGTGCGGATGGCGTAGGGGAATTTGCGGATCTGCAAAAAGCCGGTCCGCACACTGAGCAGCAAACCCACGCCGATGATGCACACCATGGCCGGGATGCCCCAGATAAAGCTGTTGACCGCCTGATTGACGGCCGCAATGGTTTCGATCATATATTTGTTTCACCTATTACTTGGATTTTTAACACAACAGAAGACATTTTATCCTATTTTAGGGGTGGTGTCAAATTTTTTCTACACAAACCACCCCGGTTGTGCTATGATAGGGCTGAAAAATTGGTTTGGCAATGCCAACCACAAGGAGATGTTTCCAGAATGGTCACAACTTCCACTCTGATGGAAAATTTACGGCAGGAGGGCGTCAGCCGGATCTGCTGCTGGCCGTCAATGAATATCGTACCACCCACCCGCTGACCGAGGCTTTGGCTCCCCGTGTGCCGCAGTCGGCCTTTACTTACTATGGAAAAGACGTCTGGGAGCAGGCACTGGCCGCCCTGCTCTGCGGCGAGAACCTGCTGCTGGCCGGCGGCAAGGCCACCGGCAAAAATGTGCTGGCGGAGAATCTGGCCGCCGCCTTTGGCCGCCCTGCATGGGATATCTCGTTCCATGTGAATATGGACGCGGCCTCCCTCATCGGCATGGACACCTTTGAGGGCGGTGCCGTCAAATTCCGGCCCGGCCCGGTCTACCGCTGTGCTCAGTGCGGCGGCTTTGGCGTGCTGGATGAGATCAACATGGCAAAGAACGAGGCGCTGGCTGTCCTCCACGCGGTGCTGGATTTCCGCCGCGCCATCGATGTGCCCGGCTACGAGCGCATCCCGCTGGCCGAGGAGACCCGTTTCATTGCCACCATGAACTACGGCTACGCGGGCACCCGGGAACTGAACGAAGCCCTCACCTCCCGCTTTGTGGTCATCCAGATGCCCACCATCACCGAGGAAAACCTCGAAAAGCTGCTCCGGGCCCAGTTCCCGGATCTGACGGGCAAGTACGTCCATCAGTTTGCCCAGCTTTTCCTCGATTTACAGAAAAAGTGCGACAGCGCGGAAATCTCCACCAAAGCGCTGGACCTGCGCGGGATGCTGGACGCCCTGCGGCTCATCCGCCGGGGCGTGCCTGCCGGGGCCGCGCTGGACATGGGCATCACCAACAAAGCCTTTGATTCCTACGAGCAGGGGCTCATTCGGGACGTCATTGCCGCCCGCATCCCGGCCCAGCTCACCGCCGCCAAGCTCTTCAGCTGAGGGGCCGCCCTATGGAAGCGCAGAGCTACACCGCGCAGGAGCGGCGGGCCGCCAATCAGGTGTGGGCCGCGGCAGGCGAATACGGCTTTGAGCCGCTGTTTCTGGCCCGCAACACCGATGGCACCGTGGATTTTTACATGAACTGCATCGTGGGGCTGGTGCACAAATATTACGGCGACGACCTTGTGCGGGGGCTGTTCAATACCTGGGACGGCGACGTGAAGCAGTCCCTGCTGGACGACCTGACCTGGCTGTACCTCGAAAGCGCCGCCTACGCGCTGGAGCTGCCCCGCCGCCCGGTGCTGGCCGAGCTGCGGCGGGCCCACGCGGATTATTTCTTCGGCATCCAGTACAAACTCTCGCGGCAGGAGTGGATGGCGAAAAACCAGCTGGTCTACTCCATGCAGGCCACCCGCTGGCGGCGGGTACAGGGCCGGGCCGACCCGGTGCTGACCCCTTATGAAAGCCAGCTGGCGGCGGCCCTGGCCCCGGAAACACCGCCCAAGCCCGAGGAACTGAAAGCCAGCGTACTGGCCTTTTACGCTAAATTTGCCCTCTTTGACGGCACGGTGCACCAGAAACTGGCACTGCACCTGCACTTGGAGGGGCTTCTGGCCTCTCTTGCCACCAAGACCATGCCCACCCAGATGATCAAGACCGACCGGATGACGGTGGAGCACTCGGGCAGTGTGGACGCGGGCGGCGGCGGGCCGACTGCCGACAAGCGGCTGGCCCATATTACACTGAAACAGAACGCCGCCGAGGACCGGGCCTACATCGAGAGCTGCTTTGGCCGCTCTCTCTACCCGCCGGAACGGCTGCGCAAGGCCGAGCAGGAGCTCTGCACCGGGGACCATCTGGGGTGCCATTTGTGGTTTGCCTCCGGCGTGCCCAGCCCGGAGCAGGCCCCCACCCCCGAAGCGAAACATCTGGCCGAGCAGGCCGAATTGCAGGCCGACCGCAACCGGGCTTACGATGCCAAAAACCGGGAGCTCCACCGCAGCGTAGTGCTCCGGCTGACTGAACAGATCCAGAACTGCATCCTGGTCCACCAGCAGCCCAACGCCCGGATCGCCCGCAGCGGCAATCTGGATCCCGAGCGGGTCTGGCGGGCTCCCCTGCTGGACGACAGCCGGGTCTTCCGCTGTGCCGAGGAGGAGAACCAGCCCTCGTTCACCGTAGACCTGCTGCTGGATGCCTCGGCCTCCCGGCTCCACTGCCAGGAAGTCATTGCGGCACAGGGTGCCATCCTGGCCGAGAGCCTTTCCCGCTGCCGCATCCCGGTGCGGGTAAGCAGCTTTTGCAGCCTGCGGGGCTACACCGTGCTCCGGGTGCTCAAGCATTTCAAAGACAAACAATGGCAGGGTGTCAACCAGTATTTCGCCTCGGGCTGGAACCGGGACGGCCTGGCCCTGCGGGCGGCAGGCGACCTGCTGGATTTTGACCCCGGCCCGGCTCCCCGCCACCTGCTCATCCTGCTGACGGATGCCTCCCCCAATGACAGCCGCCGCATCCCGCCCAGCCCGGAAAACCCGCTGGGCCGGGATTACGGCGGGCCCTACGGCGTGGACGATACCGCCGCCGAGGCACGTGATCTCCGCCGCAAGGGGATCCAGGTGTCCGCCGTCTTTATGGGCGAGAACAGCTCCATCCCCGCCGCCGAGCGCGTTTACGGCAAAAACCTGGCCCGCATCCGGAGCATGGACCAGCTGGCCCGTGCCGCCGGGCAGCTCATCCAGCACGAGATCCGGGCCTGGGGGATTGAGTTCATACAACCATATTGTTTATTCTGTTTTCCGTTTTAAAAATATTTTTGTCCAGTAAGCAAACTTATAGTTGTATTTTGTTGTTGTTTGTGGTATACTCCTCTCAGAAATACAACCAACATCGGTCCCGGAAGAGAGGAGAACCACCATGGATGCTGCCCGTTACTTTGAGATGATGCACCGCGCCATGTCTGCCCGGAAACGTGATACCACCCTGCTGCTCCGCGTGAAAGTGCAGGATCTTGGCGGGGCAGACGCTTATCTGGAGCTGCGGCAGGAGCCCGGCAGCGCCCGGGTGCGGTTGTTTTACTCCACCATGGGGCGGCGCAACCTCAACTTCCAGTTGTTCCGCAAGGGCTGGCAGCTCTGCCACAACGCTTCCGGCGAGATGACGGGCCGCTTCCCTGCCAAGGCGGATGAACTGCTGAGTGCGGACGACTTTGCCGCCTACATCCGGGACGATGCCCTTGATGCAGGCCGGGCCGAGCGCGTCCTGCACGAGCTGCGCCGCTGCTCCGGCGAACACACCGCCGCCCTGCCCCGCAAGCGTCCTGCACGAGCTGCGCCGCTGCTCCGGCGAACACACCGCCGCCCTGCCCCGCAAGCGCGCGGAGGGGGCGCTCATCACGGTGGACAGCTTTGTAGGCCGGGGCGCGCACTGGTGATACTGGAGCACCGATGCCGCCGCCCAGCTGCCCATGGCCGCCGTCCTCTGCTGGCTGGGCGATTTCCTGGCCGGGACGGAGCGGCGCACCCTCCAATCCTGCCCGGAGGCCGTCCAGCTGGCCGCTCAGTGGCAGGCCGACCTTGCTTCGCCCTTTGCCTGCCCGGTGGACCGGATGCCCAGCCCATGGCCCCGCCGCCTCCGGCTGCTGCCCGCCGCGCTTCTGCACAGCCTGTGCAGAACCCCCGGTGGCAGAGCATCCTCGCCGTGCTGGCAACGGTATAAGAAATGCCCGGAGAACGCTGTGATCTGCAGTGTCTCCGGGCATTTTTTATCTTTTGCGATTCTAAAAATTTTCAACCGTTCCAGCCCCGGGCCGTGGGGTCCAGCATCTCCGCGGCAGAATAAATGAGGGCGTTGCAGATGGCGGCGGCCACATTGCTGCCACCCTTGCGGCCCATTGCCACAATGGCAGGCACGCCGTGGGCCTCGCAGGTGACAAACAGCCGCTCCTTGCTCTCCACCACATTCACAAACCCTACCGGGACACCGATGACCAGCGCCGGGCGCAGGCCCGCCTCGATTTGCTCCGCAATGGTGAGCAGGGCTGTGGGTGCATTGCCGACGGCCAGGATGGCCCCCGGGTGCTCGGCGGCTGCTTTGTGCATCGCCGCCACAGCCCGGGTGGTGCCCCCCGCCTTGGCCCGTGCGGCCACTTCAGGGTCCGCCATATAGCAGGCTGCCTGCCCGCCCAGCTTGGCAAGACCGGGCTTGGTAATGCCCGCCAGCGCCATGTTGGTGTCGGTGACGATGAACATCCCTTTGTGCAAGGCCTCCACGGCCTTTTGCACGGCCCCGGGCGTAAAGCGCAGGTTTTTTGCGTAGTCAAAATCCGCCGTGGTGTGGATGACCCGCCGGACAACGGCTTCCGTCTCCGGAGGCGGGGTCAGGCCCATCTCGGCCAGCTCCGCGGCAATCATTTTCAGGCTCGTCCGCTCAATGTCAGCGGGCAGATGGTGCTGCGGCATCAATATTCTATCCCCTTTCGCGCCGGGACCCCTTTCTGGTAGGGGTGGCGGTGGCATTTCATTTCCGTCACATAGTCGGCCTCGTCCAGCATCCACTGGGGCGGCTGGTGGGCCGTCAGCACGCACTCCCGCGCGGCAGGGCGCTCCCGCACCGCCTTTTGGAGCAGTGCCTTGTCCACCATGTCCAGCTCCCAGGCCGAACCGGCCTCGTCCAGGACCAGCAGATCGGCAGGCCGGGCCATGGCGTTCCGCAGGTTCCGGTTCTGTAATTCCCGGGTGGCGGCTTTTTCGGCTTCATTCATCTGGAAGACGAATTTCTGCCCCGCCTTGCCCCGGTAAATTTCGGCCCCCAGCTTTGCCAGCAGCGGGATCTCCCCGCTGTTTCCGCCTTTCAAAAACTGGACGATGACCACCCGTTTGCCGCTGCCCAGTGCCCGCAGGGCCAGGCCCATGGCGGCGGTGGTCTTTCCTTTTCCGTCCCCGTAATAGAGGTGCAAAAGTCCCTGTTCCATCTCAGCGCTCCATTCCCATGGCCCGGTAAACCGCGGCCATGTCCAGCGCGCCCCGCACGCCGTCAGCCAGCAGATCAAACTGCTGCTGGCGGTACTGCTCCATGGGCACAAGGGCAGCGGCTTCCGGGGCGATGCCCTTCTGTTTGCACAAAAACACGGTCAGTTTTTCGGTCAATTCGCCGGTATCAAAGAGGCCGTGGAGGTAGGTGCCAAACACACTGCCGTTAACACAGCCCTCGGACTGGCCGTCCGCAAGGGTATCAAAGGGCGTGCCCTCCACCACGGTCCGGCCGGTGTGGATCTCATACCCCGTCAGCTTTGCCCCGGCAAAGGGCTCTGCCGTGACCGTGGCCGTGACCTGGGTGCGGCGCTTCTGCTCCGAGAAGACCGTCCGGGTGGGCAGCAGGCCCAGCCCCCGCAGGGACTGCACCCGGCCACTCTCGCTGCCGGTGGGGTCGTCCAGCTGCCGGCCCAGCATCTGGTAGCCGCCGCAGACGCCCAAAATAGGTGTGCCTCGCTCGGCCAGCTTTAAAATGGCCGCTTCCAGCCCGGATTGACGGAGCCAGAGCAGGTCGTCCACCGTGTTCTTGGTGCCGGGCAGAATGATGCAGTCCGGCGCGCCGAGGCCGCGGGTGCTCTCCACATACCGCGCGCCCAGCAGCGGGTGCTGCTCCAGCGAGATGAAATCTGTAAAGTTGGAGAGGCGGGGCAGCCGGATGATGGCCACATCCAGCGGCTTGACGACATTTTTCACGTCCAGCCGCTGGGAGAGGGAATCCTCGTCCTCAATGTCCACGTTCAGGTAGGGCACCACGCCCAGCACGGGCAGGCGCGTTTTTTCTTCCAGCATGGTCAGGCCCGGGCGCAGAATTTCCACATCCCCCCGGAATTTGTTGATGATGAGTCCCTGAATGCGGGCACGCTCCTCCGGCTCCAGCAGCTCCACCGTGCCGTAAAGCTGGGCGAACACGCCGCCCCGGTCGATATCGCCCGCCAGCAGGACCGGGGCATCCACCAGTTTGGCCAGCCCCATGTTGACGATGTCGTCCGCCTTGAGGTTGATCTCCGCCGGGCTGCCGGCACCCTCGATGACGATGATGTCCACATCCTCCGCCAGGCTGTTGTAGGCAGCTAAAATATCGGGGATGAGCTGTTTTTTGTGGCGGAAGTAGTCCGCCGCTTTCATCTGGCCCCGCACCTCGCCGTTGACGATGACCTGGCTGCCTACATCGCTGCTGGGCTTGAGCAGAATGGGGTTCATCCGGACGTCCGGCTCGATGCCCGCCGCCTGGGCCTGCACCACCTGGGCGCGGCCCATTTCCAGCCCGTCCCGGGTGACAAAGCTGTTCAGGGCCATGTTCTGGCTCTTGAACGGGGCCACCCGGTACCCATCCTGCGCAAAAACGCGGCAGAGCGCCGCGCAGAGCAGGCTTTTGCCCGCGCCGCTCATGGTGCCCTGCACCATAATGCATTTTGCCCGGCTCATCCCAACACCTCCTGCAGTGTTTTCAGCAATCGTTCATTTTCCGGCCCCGTGCGCACGGCAGTGCGGTACCAGCTGGCGTCCAGCCCCGGATAATTGGCGCAGCCGCGCAGGACGACGCCCTTTTGCCGCAGCGCTTCGCCCAGACTTTCCGGCCCCTGCAGCAGCAGGTAATTGGCCCTGCCCTCGATCACCCGCAGGCCCAGCGCCCGCAGGCCTGCCGTGAGTTTCGGCTTCTGCGCTGCAATGAGGGCCCGCACCCGCGCAACGTACGCCGTTTCTTTCAGGGCCGCCACACCGGCGGCCTGAGCCAGGCTGGACACCGCCCAGGGCTGGCCCGCGTTCCGCATTTTTTCCAGCAGAGCAGCGTCCGCACTGAGGCAGTAGCCCAGCCGGACGCCTGCCATGCCGTAGAGCTTGGTAAAGGCCTTGAAAATGATGAGGTTCTGATCCTCGTGCAGCAGGGGTTTTGCCGTCCAGCGGTCGCCATCCGGCAGGAAATCCAGAAAGCACTCGTCCACAGCCAGAACAGCCCCGCACGCCGCGCACCGCGCCGCTGCCCGGCGGACAAGGGCCGGGCTGGCCAGCTGGCCGGTGGGGTTATTGGGCTGGCAGAGGAAGACGATCTCCACCCCCGGGACGATGGCGTCCAGAAACTCCTCTGTCACCGCGAAATCATTGGCTTCGTTCAGCGTAAAACGCTCCACCGTGCAGCCCACGGTTTCGAGTGCCGTGGCGTACTCCGCAAAGGTGGGGGCCGTCACCAGCGCCCGGCGGGGTTTTACGGCCAGCGCCAGCCGGAAGATGAGGTCCGCCGCGCCGTTGCCGCAGAGGATCTGATCGGCGGGCAGGCCCTCCGCCTCGCTCAGTGCCGCGCGCAGGGTGCGGCAGAGCGGGTCCGGGTAGCGGTCCGCCTGCGGCAGGGCCGCCGTGATGGCATCGGCCACCCCTTTGGGCAGGCCCAGCGGGCTGACATTGGCCGAAAAATCCAGCGCGTCGCGCCCAAATTGTTCGCGGTAGCCCATCCAGTCACCGCCGTGCACCAGTTCCATAAAAATCTCCTTTACAAAAGCACCCGGAGGCCCAGGCCGATGGCCAGCGCCAGAATGCTCTCCGCAACCATCATCCGGTTGGCCCGGAGGATGTCCTCCGGCTCGATGGGCCGCAGGGCATCCCCGATGGTCCGTTTGGGGTAATACTGCCCGAAATAATAGGCAGGCCCCGCCAGCTGGACGCCCAGGGCCCCGGCACAGGCGCTCTCGGTCTGGGCGCTGTTGGGGCTGGCATGGCGGCGGCGGTCCCGCCGCCAGATCTTCCACGCCCCTCCGGCGCTGTTTCCGGTCAGCGCGGCAGCGGCCACCCAGAGCAGGCCCGCCAGGCGGCTGGGGATGTAATTTGCCGCATCGTCCAGCTTGGCGGGCACGCGGCCAAAGTAGAGGTATTTTTCGTTTTTGTAGCCCAGCATACTGTCCATCGTGTTGATGGCCTTGTAAGTGAGGGCCAGCGGGGCCCGCCCAGCAGCATATAGAGCAGCGGCGCAATGACACCGTCGCTGGCGTTTTCGGCCACCGTCTCCACGGCGGCTTTCGTCACGCCCTCGGCAGTGAGCTCCGCAGTGTCCCGGCCCACGATCCGGCTGACCGCTTTGCGGGCCCCGGGCAGGTCGGGTTTTTTGAGCTCTTTATAAACATTGGTGCTCTCCTGCACCAGGCCCCGGGCGGCCAGCGCCTGCCCGCACCAGAACATCTGGACGGCCAGCCCCAGCAGCGGGTGGAGCCGGGCGGCCCCCCAGCAGACGAGCCCTGTGAGCAAAAAGGTGCCCACCGGCAGGCAGAACGCCACGATGGCACCGCCCAGCAGCTCTCCCTGAGGCGTTTTGGGCAGACGGGGGCGCAGGAATTTTTCAAGCTTGGAGATGGCCTTGCCCATGTACACCACCGGGTGGGGCAGCCAGGCCGGGTCTCCAAAGAGGGCGTCCAGCACAAAGCCGCCCAACACGGCCCAAACCGTCATCATAGGTTCCCCTCTGCAGCACTTTTTGTATATTGCACCGTCTTGATTACCGTGAGGATATGCTTTTGCGTCCAATCTTTGGCGTCCAGCACATAACCGCCCGCATTGGGGCCGCACCACTTGTAATAATCCTGATGAGGCACCCCATACCGCTCCATGGCCGCCATCTGGGTACCGCCATGGGCCAGAATGACCAGCCGGTCTTTTCCCTCTGCCAACGCCTCATCCACCAGCTTGGAGAATGCGGCACAGATGCGGTTGGAAAAGTCTTCTTTCCGTTCGCCGTCCGGGCAGGAGCTCTCACAGTTGGCCTGCACCCAGGCCTGATAATCCGGGTCATGCTCCATCTCAATGAAATTGCGGCCCTCAAAGCTGCCAAAGCACATCTCCTTGAGGCCGTCCACCACCACGAGTTTTGCGTGGGGGAAGACGATTTTCGCCGTCTGGGAGGTGCGCTGCAGCGGGGTGACATAGACCACATCGGGGTCAAAATCCGCTTTGCGGAGCTGGGCGGCTCCCTTGGGCGAGAGCGGGATATCCCGCTGGCCTGATAGCGCTTCTGGGCGTTGTATTCCGTCAGACCGTGACGCAGTAAATAGATCAGCATTTTTTCAGCAATTCTCCTTTCAGCACCGTGGGGATGCCGCAGAACATCTGCACCACGCAGTCGGCGCGGGCCGCCAGCAGGCAGGCCAGCCGCCCGGCGGCTTCCCGGGCGGCACGCTGCCCGGCATCCACCGGGACCACGCCGCCGCCCACCTCGGTAGCAATGACGATATCGTATTGGGCCAGCTCTTCCGCCAGCTGGGTCAGATCGGCAGCATCGGCGGCTTTGTCCTGCACATCGGTGATGCAGCTGCCCGCAAACTGCCGCGCAAAGGTGCGCTTGCCGCTGTAGAGCGGCCCGGTAATGAACATCATGTTATAAAATGCCTCCCCACTGGCTGGCCGCCAGCGCCGCCAGCATCCAGAATTCGGCTTTTTGCAAAAACCACCCGGCCAGATCCCCCGTGATGCCGCCAAACTCCTTGACGGCCACATGGTGGTACCGCCACAGCACCAGCAGAGCCGCCGCCACCAGTGCCCCGCCGCCCAGCGCAATGAGCGCCGCAGCCAGCAGGACGGACAGAACGATCAGGATTTTTTGAACGCTTTCCCGGTCTGCCGCCGTGGCAAAGGTGTGGGCCAGACCGGTGTTTTTGGCCATGGGGAACGCCGCCACCGCCAGCCCCGAGAGGCCGCGCTCCAGCACCAGCGCCAGCGTCCAGCACAACCCCACCCGGGGGGAGAAGCGGATGCAGAACGCAAAGCAGAAATACGCGAGGAAGTAGGTGCAGAGCCGGATGACGGCAAAGGCCCCGCAGTGGGGGTCTTTTAAAATTTCCAGCTTCTTTTCCCGGTCGCCATAGCTGGAAAGGGCGTCCGAAGTGTCGGCATAGCCGTCCAGATGGATGCCGCCGGTGACCAGCACCGGAATGAGGCAGAAGCCGCCGGCCCGGATCATATCGGGCAGCGGCAGCGCCCCGCAGAGGCTCCACAGCGCCCCGATGACCCCCCCGATGAGAGGGAACGCGCAGAGGGCGTACCGCATGTTTTTGGAGTTCCAAGCAAATTGCGGCACCGGCAGGGCCGAGAACATGGCAAACGCCACGGCAATGGTCTGCAATGCGATCATACCGGAGCACCTCCTTTGTAATAGACCGGGATGCCGCAGACCACCCGGCAGACATTGTCCGCCCGGGCGGCAAGGGCGTTGTTGACCCGCGCGAGGGCCAGCAGATACTGGTCGGTATCGCCTGCATAGTCGGCCCCGCCGCTGAAGACTTCGTTGGAGACGAGGACGAGGTTTTCGCACTGGGAGGCCACCGCCTCCACACCGGCCAGCACAGCCCGGGCCGCGTGCTTCCCTGCCCCGCCGGGGCTGTAGAGCTCGTTAGCGGTCAGGTTGCCCAGGTCTTCCAGCAGGGCAGTGCCCCGGGCGGGGAGCTGCACCTGTTCGAGACGGAGCGGGCACTCCACCGTGGTAAACTGCTTTCGGGCCCGCATTTTCCGGTGCTTTGCCACCCGGGCGGCGCACTCGGCGTCCCACACCTGCATGGTGGCCAGATAATAGCGCGGCAGGGCCGTTTTCAGCACCAGACTCTCAGCATACTCGCTTTTGCCGCTGGCCGCGCCGCCCAGCACCAGTGTCAGCATCCGGCACCTCCTTGAGGCGTGTAAGGGGTCAGCCCGCCGTCTGCGAACGAATAGCAGTTCCGATAAACGGCCAGTGCCATATCCCACAGCGGGATGGCGGCCACGGCCCCGGTGCCCTCGCCCAGATGGAGTCCGGCGGTGATGAGCGGGGCTTTGCCCAGCGCTTCCAGCACGAGGCGGGCGGCGGGCTCGGAGGAGCAGTGGCTGGCGAACACGGCCTTGGCCGCCGCCGGGCAGAGCCGGACGGCGCAGAGGGCCGCCACCCCGCTGATGAAGCCATCCATCAGCACGGGCACGCCCTCCAGCGCACCGCCCAGAAAGACGCCGCAGAGACCCGCGATGTCAAACCCGCCAAGCTTGGCGAGGACATCCAGCGCGTCGTCCGGGTCGGGCTGATTGACCGCAATGCCCCTTTGAATGGCATTGATCTTCCGGGCAAGGCCCTCGTCGGAGAGACCCGCGCCTCGGCCTGTCATCCGCTCCACAGGCTGGCCCAGCAGCACCGCCGCCACCGCGCTGGAGGTGGTGGTGTTGCCAATGCCCATCTCGCCCGTGGCCAGCAGGGTGACGCCCTGCGCTTTCTGCTCCCGCACCAGCGCGATGCCCTTGGCAACAGCCTCCACGGCCTGCTCCCGGCGCATGGCCGGGCCCTGGGTAAAATCGGTGGTGCCGGAGGCAACGCGGCAGTTCCGCACGCCGGGCACCGGCTCCCCGGCCATGCCCATGTCCACTGGCACCACCTCGCACCGGGCCGCACGGGCCATCTGGCAGACGCTGGTGCGGCGGGCCGCCAGGTTTTCGGCCACCGTCCGGGTCACGCTCTGATCTGTCTGGCTGACGCCCTGCGCCACCACGCCGTTGTCCGCGCAGAGGACGAGGACGGCACGCTTGGAGAGATCCAGCGCCGCACTCCCGGTGAGGGCGGCGGCGGATTCCAGCGTGGTTTCCAGCGCTCCCAGCCCGCCCAGCGGCTTTGCCAGGCTGGCCCAGTGGGCATGAGCCGCCGCGCGGGCGGCCTCGTCCGGCGGGGTGATGCCCTCCAACAGGGTTTTGAGTGTTGCTTCTGTCATAAACTGCCTCGTTTGTTCTGGTAAGATTCTGCCGCGGCCACGAACCGCTCCGGCAGGGGCGTACCCGCCCAGTACAAATGCGGGAACCCCGCATAGAAATGCTCGTTTGCAAAGCCGCAGGCCCACTGCCTGCCATTGGCCTTGGAGGCGGTAAGGGCCGTGCCATTTTCCGTGGAATCCCAGTGGTGGAACTCGTGCACGGGGAACTGTTCCCCGGCCCGGAAGAGCAGGCTGTCCGCCCGCGCCGTAAGGGTGGCGTAGCCAAAGCGGACCAGCCGCCCGACCTTGACTCCCTGCCCGGGCAGGACGCCCGCCATGGGCCAGATGCCCCCCTCAGCGTCTTCCAGCGCCTGGCCGAGGTAGAGGAAGCCTCCGCACTCGGCCACGGTGGGCAGGCCTGCCGCGACAGCCCCCCGGATGCTCTGCCGCATGGAGGTGTTCTCGCTCAGGGCCTGGGCGTGGAGCTCCGGGTAGCCGCCGGGCAGGTACAGCCCGCCAACCCCCTCCGGCAGGGCCGGGTCCCGCACCGGGCTGAACGGGACAGGCTCTGCCCCGGCGGCGGTAAGGGCCTCCAGCGTTTCGGCGTAGGCAAAGCAGAACGCCTCATCCCGCGCCACCGCGATTTTGACACACTGTTTTTTGTGTTCCTGTTTGATCCGCGCTGCTGCCGGGGCAGGCTGCTCACAGAGGGAAAGCAGTTTTTCCCAATGGATATTTTCTTCGGCAGCCTGTGCCAGCAGGGCGATCTTCTGCTGTAAGTCCGCTACTTCCCCGGCCGTGTAAAGGCCAGATGGCGGCTCCCGATGGCGGCCTCCGGCACCGGGGGCAGGAAGCCGCTACCGGCAGGCCGGTCTCCGCTTCCAGCATGGGGGCCAGCATCTTGTACAAACCGGGCTTGCAGTCATTGAGCAAAATGCCCGCTAAATGGCTGGGAGTGCGGAAGCTCTGCAGGCCTTTGATCTGGGCCGCCAAGGTCAGGCTGGCCCCCTTGGGCCGCACCACCAGCAGCACGGGCAGATTCAATGTATCCGCCACCTGCCAGGCGCTGGCCGTGGTGCTGGTACCGCCCAACCCATCGTAAAGGCCCATGGCCCCCTCACAGACGGCGGCGCCGTGGCCCGCCGCGCCGCTGGCGTAGAGGCCGCGCGCCGTCTCCGGGGAGGAAAAGAATAAATCCAAATTGTGGCTCTCCACCCCCAGCACCGCCCGGTGGAACATGGGGTCGATGTAGTCCGGCCCGCACTTGAACGCACAGGGGGCGTACCCCCTGTTTTTCAAAGCTGCCAGCAGGGCGCAGGCGAGAGTGGTCTTGCCGCTGCCGGAGTTCGGCGCGGCCAGCAGGAACTGGATCATACGCTTTTCTCCGCTTCGTCGGCCCGGGTGATGAGGAAAATGGGGTTATTGGCCATGAGCAGGTGGAGTTTGCCCGCTGCTTTGGCGCGGCTGACAGAGATCTGGCAGACCTCCGCCTGCAGGCCGTGGGCCGTGAGGGCCGCCACCGCAGCAGAGAGCGTTTCCAGCGCAATGGCTGAAATGCAGATGCGGGCCGCCGGGTTGCGGGCCAGCGCAGCCTCCACCACCGCTGCCATATTCCCCTTGGTGCCGCCGATGAAAACGGCATCCGGAGCGGGCAGGTTTTCCAGCGCGGCGGGGGCGGTGCCCTCCACCAACGTCAGGTTGCGGACCGCGAATTTTTCTTTGTTCTGGCGGATGAGGGCACAGGCCTCCGGGTCACACTCCACGGCATACACCCGGCCGCGGGGGGCGGCAAGGGCCAGTTCCACGCTGACGCTGCCGGTGCCGGCGCCCACATCCCAGAGCAGCTCCCCGGGCTGGACGCCCAGCTTTGCCAGCACGGCGGCACGGACTTCCTGTTTGGTCATAGGCACTTTGCCCCGCACAAAGGCTTCGTCCGGCAGGCCCTGGGTACGGCGGGACGGCACCTGGGCCGCCTCCACCAGCAGCACGCTCAGGCTCTCGAAACGGCTGGCAGCCAGCTGGCCCACCGTGCCGGTATAAACTTTCTGCTCCGGGGTCCCCAGGTTCTCGCCCACAGCGGCGGCCAGCTTTCCAAAGCCCTCTGCCGCCAGCTGGGCACAAAGGGTGGCGGGGCTCTCGCTGCCGCCCGTCAAAAAGAACGTAGGCTTGCCCTCCATGCACTCGGCCACCGGGTCGCAGGCGCGGCCATGGGCCGAGACGAGCTTCCAGTCCTGCCAGGGGCGGCCCAGCGCGGCAGAGAGCATCTGCACGCTGGAAAGACCGGGCAGCACCACAGGCTGATATCCCTGTGCCTGCAGACGCTCCACCAGTGCCGAAGCCCCGGAGTAAAACCCGGTGTCGCCGCTGTACAGGAGCGCGGCGTTCTCACACCCGGAGGCGTGGAGCAGCTCCAATATTTCATCCGGCAGGTAGGCGGCGGCACGGTTCTCCGTGCAGCCAGCAGGCAGGGCCGACAGCAGCCGACGGGCCCCTAAAATCAGGTCCGCTGCCCGCAGGGCCGCATAGCCCTGCACGGTCAGGCTCTCCGGGCAGCCGCTGCCCATCCCGATCAATGTGATCTTCATAACATTTTCTCCTTGCAGAGGTTCAGAATCTCCTGTGCGGTCTGGCCCTGTTCCGGCGGGCGGCGGAGCACCACGAGCTGGGCCCCGGTGCTTTGCGCGGCCTGCACTTTCTCGGCAAAGCCGCCCGCCGCGCCGCCATCCTTGGTGACGAGCCAGCGAATTTCAAACTGCTGGATCAGTGCTTCGTTCAGTGCCCGGGAGAACGGCCCCTGCATCGCAATAATGTTGCGGTGGGGACGCCCGCCGCCTCACAGGCCGCAATCCCCTCCTGGGTGGGCAGCACCCGGGGGTAGCACCGCTCCGGTGCGATGGGGGAAAAGGCTCCCAGCTCTTTGGCCCCGGTGGTGAGGAGGACATTGCCCTCCGTCCGGGCCAGCTCCCGGGCGGCCTCCGCCGCACCGGCAAACACCAGCGCACCCTCCGGCAGCGGGCTGGGGCCCGGAGCAGGCGGTGGTATTCCACCCCCGCCCGGGCCGCCGCCGCTCGGATATTTTTGGTAGCCTCCACGGCGTAGGGGTGGGTGGCGTCGATACAGAGGTCCGCTCCCTGCAGCAGGGAGACCATCGCTTCCGGTTCCAGCCGCCCGGCCCGGACGGTGACACCGGGAGCACTTCCCTGCTCCTCCGCCCCGAGGTCCGTCGCCACGCTGACGAGGACATCCGCCCCAAGGGCCCCCAGCTGTTTGGAGAACGCGCGGCCCTCGGTGGTACCGCTGAACACGACCGCTCTCATCGCTTGTACCCCCGGGGCGTGACCATCCGGCCAGCCAGCTCACGGGTGGCGGCGTTGCCGATGAAGACGGTGGTGAACATATCCACCTGCGTCTTTTCCAGCTCGGCCAGCGTCAGGACACGTTTTTCCTGCCCCTCCCGGCCAATGTTGCGGACGATGCCGCAGACCGTCTCCGGCGTTTTCCCGTTGGCCAGTAAAATGCGGACCGCTTTTTGCAGGTAATCCGGGCGGCCCTTGGAAGAGGGGTTATAGAGTGCCAGCGCAAAATCGCCCCTGGCGGCACAGGCCAGCCGCGTCTCGATGACTTCCCACGGGGTGAGCCGGTCCGAAAGAGAGATGACGCAGAAATCGTGGGCCAGCGGGGCTCCCAGCACGGCTCCGCCGGAGAGGGCCGCCGTCAGCCCGGGCACCACCTCCACGGTGACATCCGGGTAGCCCCGCGCCAGCTCCAGCAGCGGGCTGGCCATGCCGTAGACCCCGGCATCGCCGGAGCAGACCAGCGCCACGGAGCGGCCTGCCTGCGCCGTTTCCAGCGCCCAGCGGCAGCGGTCCAGCTCTTTGGTCATGCCGGTGGAATAGGTTTCTTTTTCCGGGAAAAGGGGGCGCACAAGGTCCAGATAGACCGTATAGCCGCACAGCACCTCTGCCTGTTGTAAGGCACTCTGCGCCTGCGCGGTCAAAAACCGCGCGCCGCCCGGGCCAAGGCCCACGACGAAAACAATGTTATGGTTCTGCATCCTTCCAACTCCAATCCGGGGCAAATGGTTTTGCGGCCAGCGCCAGCGTGACGCCGCCGCCCGCCTGTTTGGGCACCTGCAGCGGCCCGTCCGCCGCACAGACGGCGGCCCGCTCACAGACATTGTCCACCCCGGTCACGCTGCGGACAAAGGCCGAGGGGGTAAAATGGCCCTCCACGGCCTGCAGCTGCCGGGCCGTATAAAAAGTGATGGGCCAGCCGTGGGCGGCACAGAATGCCGCCAAGCCGGGCTCGTCCTGTTTTAAATCAATGCTGGCCGCGCCGCGGATGCCCGCCGGGGCAAGGCCATGGGCGGCACAAAAAGCCGCAAAGGCCGCTTCCAGCTGGTCAGCTGTGGTTCCCCGCTTGCAGCCCACCCCCAGCACCCCGATGCGGGGTACCAGATGCAGCGCTTCCGGGGCTGTTTTTCCCGGGGTGAGGGTCAGGGCAAAATCCGCCGCTTCTCCTGCCCCAGCCAACGCCACCCCGGCGGGCGGAGTGCCCTGCACGGGCCAGTCCGATGCCAGCCGGACGGTGTGCCCGGCCAGCAGCGCCCCGCTGACCAGCTTGATCCGCTCCGGCTCCAGCACCGTGCAGCCCTGGGCTTTGGCCCACTCGTCCACGGCAAAGACGCCGTTGGCATCGGTGGCGGTGGTGATGACAGGCACCGCCCCGCAGGCTTCCGCCAGCGCCCGGGCCAGGGCATTGGCCCCGCCCAGGTGGCCGGACAACAGCGGCACGGCAAACCGCCCGCACTCATCCAGCACCACAACGGCGGGGTCGGCGGCTTTGCTGCGGCAGTGGGGCGCAATGGCCCGCACGGCGATTCCGGCAGCTCCCACAAAAATCAGGGCGTCCGCTTGTGCAAACTGCGTACGAGTCCACTCCGCCAGCCGGACGCCGCCCGCGCCGCAGCGGGAAACGCTGCCGGGCAGTGCCCGGGCCAGCCGGTGGGCCAGAGCCATGCCTTTTTCTGTAAAGGCCAGATAGGCGCGGCTCATTGCTTTGACTCCGTGGCGGGGCGGTACTCGGTGGCAAAGGCGGGGTCGTAGAGCTTGCTGCGCTCGTACCGGGTGCCCAGGAAATCGCCTACCACGATGAGGGCCGTTTTGGTGATGCCCGCCGCCTTGGTGCTCTCGGCCAGGGAGCCGACGGTGCAGCGCACCACTTTTTCTTCCGGCCAGGTGGCCTTATAGACCACCGCCGCCGGGGTATCTGCCGTGTAGGCCCCGCCGGCCAGCAGAGCCTCCTGCACCTTTGCCACCAGACCGATGGACAGGAAGATGACCATGGTGGCCCCGTGGGCGGCGAGGGATTGCAGCTTTTCTTTTTCCGGCACCGGGGTGCGGCCCTCCATCCGGGTGATGATGACGGTCTGGCTGACGGTGGGCAGGGTGTACTCGGCACAGAGGGCCGCCGCCGCCCCGCAGAAGCTGGACACACCAGGGGTATCATCGTAGGGGATGCCGTCGGTGTCCAGTGCATCCATCTGCTCCCGGATGGCCCCGTAAAGGCAGGGGTCGCCGGTGTGGAGGCGGACGGTGGTCTTGCCCGCCGCTTCCATCCGGCGCATGGTGTCCAGCACCTGTTCCAGCGTCATCTCGGCGCTGTTGTAGATGGCACAGCCGGGCTTTGCCAGCCCCAGCAGGGCCGGGTTGACCAGACTGCCCGCGTAGATGATGCAGTCAGCCCCCTGCAGCAGGGCCGCGCCCCGCTGGGTGATCAGATCGGGCGCGCCGGGGCCCGCCCCCACAAAATGAACCATGGCGTTACTCCTTTACCAGAATGGTTGCAAAATATCCGGCGTCCTGTGCCGGGTCATAATCCGTCAGTGCTGGGAAAACGGCCTCGTCCGGCAGACCGCAGTTGCAGACCATCGCACTTTTTTCCAAAAGCCCGTGCCGGGCCAGCGCTTCCAGCGTCCGGGGCAGCTGGCGGCCCGTCTTCATCAGCACTTTCGTGCCCGGGGCCTCCAGCACTTCGTCGGCGTGGCGGCCCGGAGCGATGGTCAGCGGCTGCTCCATCCCGCCTGTCAGGCTGCAGCCCAGCCGGGCCGCGGCGGCGCAGAAGCTGGGCACCCCGGCAATGCGGTACGTCTCATACCCCTGCTCTTTTAAAATCTCTTCCAGATAGCCGTAGGTGGCGTAGACCGACACATCCCCCAGGTTGAGCATGGCCACGTCCTGCCCGGCATCCAGGCAGGCCCGGACTTTCTCCGCGGCCTCCTGGTGGGAAGCGCGCAGGGCTTCTTCCTCCCGGCTCATGACAAAGTGCAGGGGCAGGATGGTCTTGCCGCGGAGGTCTGCCGCCCCTCTGGCAATGTCCAGCGCCAGCATCCGCCCGGAAGCGGTCTGCGGTGCCGCCAGCACGGGGCAGCGCTCCAGGCAGCGCACGGCTTTCAGGGTCATCAGCTCGGGGTCGCCCGGGCCGACGCTGACGCCGTAGAAACGGCCTTTTTTCAGGTTTCCTGTGTCCATGCGTGCAGCAGCTCCTTTGCAGTCTCGGTCTGGCCCAGCGGGCCATACTGGTTGGAAAAGAGGATGGCTCCCACACGGAACGCCCCGGCCGCGCGGCGGTCGAGGTGGGTCTGGATGGCATCCACCAGCCCGGCCAGCACCGGGGCCCGGAGGCCTGCTTTGTCCAGGATCTCAATGCAGGCGTCCGTGGTGGCCGCGTGGAGGAGGGCCGCGCAGACCTCCTGCCCCGCCCCGCTGAGGGCGGCGTAGGTGCAGAAGAGCTCGGTGCGGCAGTCCGCCGTGTGGGAGTGGGTGTTCATGATGCCGCCCGCCAGCTTGCACAGCTTGCCCACATGGCCGATGAGCAGCACTTCCTCAAACCCGGCGGCGGCCGCCATATCCAGCGTGTCACCAATGAAGTTGGAGCACTTGACCACCGGGATCTTTTCCAGCCGGGGCAGGGTGCCGTGGAGGTAATCCAGCCCATAGTTGCCCGGGGCCAGGATCAGCCGCTGGGGCGTACCCGAGTGGGGGCGGAGGCGAGCCTGATTCATTTCCAGCTGGATGGTGTCCAGCAGGGCCTGCTCACTCATGGGCTCCACGATGCCGCTGGTGCCCAGCACGCTGAGGCCGCCCTCCACCCCGATATGGGGGTTGAACGTCCGCTTGGCCACCTCGGCACCACCCTCAATGGAAACAATCACGGCAAAACCGCCCGCATAACCGGCGGATTCGGCTTCTTTTTGCAGGGCCTCCGCGATCATCTCCCGGGGGACATGATTGATGGCGGCTTCGCCCACCGGCTGGTCAAGGCCCGGCTTTGTCACCCGGCCCACCCCCGGCCCGCCGAAGATCTGCACATCCGCGCGTTCCGGTTTCAGGACCACTTCCGCCGCAACGGGCAGGCCGGTGGTCACGTCGGCATCGTCACCGCCGTCCTTTTCAATCACGCAGACAGCACCGTCTTCCGTTGGATGGCAGGCCAGCGGGGCCACCTCCACCACAATGCCTTTTGGGGTGCGGAGAGCGACCGTTTCCGGCGTGCGTCCGGTAAGCAGGAGCCGGGCGGCTCCTGCCGCGCCCAATGCCGCACAGGTGCCGGTGGTATAACCGCAGCGGAGCAGTTTCTGCCCGCTGCGGACATAGTGCTCGAATTTGGGTCTTGGCTTTTTGGGGGCCTCTGCCTGCGGGGCAGGCGTCTGCACCGCGGCGTCCGGGCCATAGAGAAACGTGTACTCCTCCGCCGTCAGGTGGTAGATGCGGCAGATATTTTCTTTGGTGAACGCTTCTTCGGGCGTCAGCACACCGGAAACAGCCTCAGGCGAGACGCAGACCACTTTGTCCGAAATTTTGCGGGCGAGATCCAGCTCATGCAGACTGAGCAGAACGGCCATGTTCCGCTCCCGGGCCAGCTGTTTCAGGATGCCCAGCAGTTCCACTTTGCCCTTGATATCCAAAAAAGACGTAGGCTCATCCAGCAGAATGATCTCTGGCTGCTGGCAGATCGCCCGGGCCAGCAGCACCCGCTGGCGCTGGCCATCGCTGATCTTGTTGAAATCCCGGTCGGCGAGGGCCTCCGCGCCCACCAATCTGAGGGCGGCGCGCACCTGCGCTCTGTCCTCTGCCGAGAGGACGCCCAGCCGCCCGGTGTAGGGGTAGCGGCCCGCCGCCGCCAGCGTGAAGCAGGTGGTGAGCTCCGTGCGGCGGGTGTGGGGCAGCATCAGGGCCATTTTGCGGGCCCGGGCGTTGCCGGACAGCGTGGAAAGCTCCGCGCCGTCCAGCAGCACCGCACCGCCCTGCGGGGCCAGCTGGCCTGCCAGCGTTTTGAGCAGGGTGGATTTGCCCGCGCCGTTGGGGCCCACGAGGGTCAGGATCTGGCCCCGCTCCACCCCCAGCGCGATATTTTGTAAAAGGGCTTTGGTGTAGCCCACAGCCAGGTCTTTTGTCTCGCAGTAATAACTCATCGTTCCCCCTCCTGTGTCTGGCGGCGGATCAGCAGCCAGATGACCACCGGTGCGCCGAACACGGCCGTGACCGAGCTGATGGACAGCTCAGTAGGGGCAAACAGGCTGCGGGCGATGAGGTCACAGAGCAGGCAGAACGCCGCCCCGCCCAGCGCGCAGCCCGGCAGGACGTGCAAGGGTTTGGCGCTGCCCAGTGCTCCCTTGACGAGGTGGGGCACCGCGATGCCCACAAAGGAGATCGGCCCGGCAAAGGCCGTGACGCAGGCCGCCAGCAGGCTGGAAAGAAGCACCAGCGCCATGCTGAATGGCCGCACCGCCACGCCCACGCTTTTGGCGTAACTTTCCCCCAGCTGGTAAGCCGCCATGGGCTTGGAGAGGCAGAACGCCGCTGCCAGGGCCGGAAGCACCACGCAGGCCGCCACCTGCACATTGCCCCAGGTAACGCCCGAAAAGCTGCCCATGGACCAGTTGTGGAGGTTGACGATGTTGGAGTCCTGCGCAAAAGTGACCACGATGTCCGTGATGGCAGAGCAGATATAGCCGATCATGACGCCGCAGATGACCAGAATGCTCATCCGCTGCACCCGCCGGGCCACAGCCAGCACAAAGGCCATCGCCACCATGGCACCCGCAAAGGCGGCTATGATGAGCGCCGCCGAGCTGGTGAAGCGCCCCTGATTGAGGAATATCACCATGGTGAGGGCCACGGCCAGCTTGGCACCGCTGGAAATGCCCATGACAAACGGGCCCGCAATGGGGTTGGCAAAAAAGGTCTGGAGCAGATAGCCTGCTGCCGAGAGCGCCGCCCCCAGCAGGATCACCATGACCGCCCGGGGGAGCCGCAGCTGCAGGATGATGCCCATGGAGAGCGCGTCCTGCCCTTTGCCCAGCAGGGCCGCCAGCACGGCCTGCGGGGTCAGCGAAACGCTGCCCCACAGCAGATTCATGCCAAACAGCACCAAAAGCCCCGCCGTGAGGGCGAGGTAGGTCCGTGTGAGGCGTTTGGGGGTGGTCATGGGGTACTCCTTTTAACATACCGTCAGGAAATTTTCTGTAAGAGGGTCAGCTCCTCCGGGGCGGGGTCGCCCTCGGTGAAGACACGGTTCATATCCAAAATGAGGTCCGGCAGGGCCATGCTCTGCTGGAAAAAGCTCTTGGAAGTGCACCAGCAGTCACCGGACTGGACGGCTTTGAAATCGGCCAGCATGGCGCATTTTTTCACCAGCTGCTCCCGGGTATCCACCACGCCCTCGATGGTGCTGTTGTAAATGAGCACATCGGCGTCTCTGGCCTGGGCGTAGAATGTTTCCTGTGGGAGATTCATGGTGGAAAGGCTGTTGCCATTGTCCGTGAGGTTGGCAAAGACATAGCTGCCGCCGGCCATCCCGATCATCTGGGCCACATAATCCCCGCCCTTGCGGACGGTGATGAGGTTATTTCCCGTGACGGAGAAGAACGCCACCGTCTTGCCCGTGGGCTCCTGCTGCAAAACGGGCTCGATCCGCGCGATCTTCTCGCTGAAAACGCGCTCGGCCTCTTCGGCTCTGCCCAGCAGCAGCCCAATGAACTTGATCCACTCCATCCGGGCAAGGGGGCCGCTCTCATAACTGGAGCGCTCCACCAGCACCGGCACCCCGAAGTGTTCCAGCTGCTCCTTGACCTCCGGGGTGTGGTAGATCATGGTGTTTTCAATGGCAAGGCTGCAGTGGGCAGCCAGGATGCACTCGTAGTCCGGCGCACTGTACTTGCCCGCATAGGTGATCTCGCCCGCCTCCATGGCGGCTTTGGCCTCGTCGAGATACCAGCCATCGGCCCGGGTGCCGGAAAGAGTGATGGAATCCAGCGCGTCCAGATGGATGAAGTAATCCATAATGGAGCTGGACACGAGGTAAATATTTTCCAGCGGCTGGCGCAGCTCCACGGTTCCCTCCGGGAGGACGGAAAGCTCCGCCGCTCCCTCGGGCCGGACAAGGAACTTGTCCCCAGATTCCGCGATCGTGAGCAGAACGGAACCATCGGTATAAACATCCGCCGTGAATTGCCGGGCATAATCCAGCGGGTAAGCGTGGTCCAGAACAAGGGTATCCGTGGTGGCAGGGGCCTCCTGCTGCCCGCTGCCGCAGGCCGTCAGGGCCAGGGCAGCCGTCGGGAGGGCTTTGAGGAATCGACGTCGGTTGATCTTCATGGCATCAGTTCTCGCTCGGGGCGCTGAACGTCAGGGTGTACTCGATCTCATGGGGAGTGCTCATGGCGACGGTATCCGCCACAACAGAGAGCGGAACGCCAAGGGCAGAGACCGGGATCTCAAACGTGGAATTGCCCTCGGTGTTGGTGGGCAGGTACTTCTCGCCGTCCACGATCATATAGTCATAGTTGGGGCTGGACCAGACGATGGCGGCGGTCATTTTGCCGTCGGCCACAGTCAGGGCAGTGGGGCTGTCCACGGTGGCACGGCCGGAGCCGCCCTCCAGCGTCACCTCGCAGGTGTAGCTGCCGTCCGCGGGAGTCTCCACAGCCTCCGCGGCCTGTGCCTCGACATTGCGGACGCTGACGGTGTGGTCATACCACTTGCCCTTGGTGCCCAGGATGGCCAGCTGGAAATCGGTGTCCAGTGCTTCCACCGGGACGTCAAAGCCGTAGACTTCCTCGGAGGTTCCGTCGGAGTAGGTCACGGTGTCGGTGGTGGGCTGGAGCCAGTCGGCCTCATGGTCCGGGGCATCCGCCGCCATACCGACATAGAGGTTGACGATCTTCTTGGACTGCAGGCTGATGTGCAGGGTCATCTGGCCGTCTTCCACGGTCAGCGTGCCCTTGCCGTCGCTGGCCTCATTGACATGGAACATGCTGCTGTCGGTATCAAACTCCGCCGTATAGGTGCCGTCTTCCAGCGTCCGTGCAGAAGAAGCAGCGGCACTCTCGGAAGCGGCCTCGGAGACAGCGGATTCCGCCGCGGAAGACACCGCCTCCGAGGAAGCGGAAGAAGCCACGCTGGAAGCAGAGCTGCCGCAGCCAGCCAGAGAAGCAGCCAGCAGGGCGGACACTGCCAGCAGAGAAACAAAACGCGTATATTTCATTGCATTACACCTCAAAAACAAGATTACTTGAATAGTATAGCACGCAACTGGGGGAACAGAAAAGGGGGACACAAACAAAATTGCCCGAAAAGGTCTCCCTTTCCGGGCAACGCGGGTCTATTTTAGCCGTTCAGGGAGTCGATGGCAGCCTTGGTGTGGGCAACGTAGAGCTGCTGGACGTCAGCAACCCCGCCCAGGCCTGCGATCTGGCAATCGACAGAGTCGAATGCACCGGAAGCCTCAAACTGGCTCAGCCAGGAGTCCTCGTCCGCACCGGCCATATCGTTGTTGGCGTGGTCGCCGGCAACGACCATCAGCGGGCGGAGCACGACCTTGGTGTAACCGGCAGCCTTGACAGCTCGATGACATTCTCGCAGGAGGTGGACTCAGGCTCGCCCTCAACAGTGCCGATGAAGACATTGTCATAGCTCAGGGTCTGCATGGCGGTCTGCATCTGGCTGTAGCTGACTTTAGCGGTGTGAGAAGTGCCGTGGCCCATGAAGACGAATGCAGTGCCATCCTTGGCAGCAGCCTCTACGCTGTCGTAACCAGCAGTGGCAACCGCCTCGGCAGTGACAGCCTTGGCAACCGCTTCCTTATCCTCGTTGATCGCGGTAGCGTCAGCGCCGACCTCACCCAGCAGGGGCTCAGCCACAGCGACGGACTCGAACTTGTCGCGGTACTCGTCGATCATCTCCATCATCTCGTCGTACTCAGCGCCGTGCATCAGGTGAGTGGGCTGGACGACCAGATTCTTGACGCCGTTGGCAACGGCACGGTCCATGGCCTGCTGCATGTTGTCGATCTTCTCGCCGTCACGAGCCTGGACATGGTTAATAATGATCTGAGCGGTGAATGCACGGCGGACAGACCAATCGGGGTAAGCGGCCTGCAGAGCATCCTCGATGCCCTTGATGTCTTTCACGCGGCTGTCGTTGAACGAGGTGCCGAAGCTGACCACCAGCAGCTCGTTGTCGCCGATGTTGTCCTCATTGCGGGGGTCATCCTTGGAAGCATCGCCGGTGTCGCGGCCAAAGTAATCGGGATCAGCCTCTTCCCCCTCGACCAGCTCTTTCTGGGCGTCGGTCAGAGCGTCCCAGGCGTCCTTGGCAGCCTTGCACTGCTCATCGGTGTTCTCGTTGCGCTCCTGCACATAGATGGCGTCGATCAGGTCTGCCACGTTCTTTGCGGCCATTTCGTCAGCCTCCTCGCTGCTCACCTCGCTGGCGGCAGTGCTGGATGCAGCCTCGCTGGAAGCGGCGGTGCTGCTGGAAGCGCTGCTGCCGCAGCCTGCCAGGGTGCCGACGCAGAGCGCCAGAGCGGCGGAGACTCGCCGACGCTTTTTCCAATTGAGTTTACGCATGGTTCTAGTTTGTTCCTTTCCTGTTTTTGCTTGTGTGCGGATCTTCTGACAGAAAGGGTACAGGCGGTACGCCCGGACACAAAAAGGGCCCTTTTGCCGCGCGGAGTGCACAACAAAAAGACCCCTGTTATTTCTGGGCTTTTCGGTACAACCAATTCCTCGTGATCTGGAGCATCTGCTCCCGTACCAACAGCAGGCAGGTTTCCTGGCTGAAAGGGACGGGCAGAACTGCCCGCGCCCGCGGCTGCCTTCCCGGAGGTTCCCCCAGTGACCGGCGCAAAACGCGCCAACGCCGCAAAGCTCCCTTATCACAGTGACGAGATCGTGCGGGAATCCCACCCGCTTCTCTTTTACCCTTTCCGCCGCCCGAAAGCGGCAAAAGGCACCTGCTGTTTTCTATTCAGACGGGGTTAGTATAGCACAAGCCCGCCAAAAATGCAATTGGTTTTCAGCCTCTGCCGGTGTCCAGACCATGCCCAGGGCGCTGAGGTTTTCCACCCGCTCCGGGGTCAGTCGGGCGTCATGGGCTGCATAGCTCTCCCGCATCCGGCGGATCCAGTCGCCCAGGCAGAAGCCATCCTCCGTTTTATAATTGACGGGTACGGTCAGATCCCCGTGGGCGGCGCGGTACTCCCCGGCCCGGCGGAGGGCGCACTGCCACTTGGCCTCCCGGGCGTCCCACTGCATCCCGATCTCGTCCAGCATGGCGATATGCTCCGGCGTGACCTGGAACGAGTCAGGCCGCGTCTTGCGGGCGGCCCGCAGGTTGGAGATCCAGACGCCAAGGCGGAACCCCGTTTCATCCACATAGCTGGCAGGGACCAGCAGATCTCCCGGCGCTTGGCGTAAGCCTTGGCATGGCGGTAGTTGTTGAGCCAGTTCCGCTCCCGCACGCTGCAGCGGGCACGGGTGCGGACAGCCCCGCTCCGGCGCTCCAGCTCGCCCCGGAAGAGCTCTTTCAGGGCTTTGACCCGCTCACCGCTCAGGCTCTTATCCCCTTTCTGGAGCAGCTGCTTCTGGCGGCTGAGCCAGCTGCCCAGCCAGATTCCTTCTTCCGTGCGGTACTGGGCCGGGAGCTCCAGGCTGCCCTGGGCGGCCTTGTAGGCAGCGGCCAGCTCATAGCGGTGCTGCCAGGAATCCGGCTTCTGCCACACCATGCCCAGCTGGTCCAGCAGGGCCTTGCGCTCCGGGGTAAGGCGCGCGCTGCTGCGGTCCGGGTTCTGCCAGGCGTAACGCTGGCGGCTGACCCACTTGCCCAGCAGCACGCCGTCCGGGTCGATGTACTCCGAGGGGACGTTCAGGTCGCCATGGGCCTGATAATACCGCGCGGCGGCATCATAAGCGGCCTGCCACTTGCGGTCGTTGCGGTTGGTCCAGTCCACGTCCAGCGCCTCCAGCCAGGCTTTCTGCACCGGCTTGATGGTGCCCGCCTTGTAGGCGGCCCGCTGGCTGCCCAGCCAGACGCCCAGAGCCACGCCCTCCGGGGTGGTGTACTTGACCGGCACTTCCAGCGTGCCGTGGTCGAGCCAATACTGGACAGCCGCGCAGTAGCTCTGCTCCCAGATGTCCTGCACGGTGTCCCACACCATGCCCAGTGCTTCCAGCCGCTCGGCACGGTCGGTGGACAGATTGTTGCCGAGGAACCGCTGACGGTTGTAAACGATCCACTCGCCCAGGGCAAAGCCGTTTTTATCCCGGTAGCGGACCGGCACCATCAGGTTCCCGTATTCTCCGCGGTACTCCCGGGCTGCGGCATAGCCCCGCTCCCAGGCCTGCTCCATCCGCTGTTTCCAGGCGATGCCCAGCTTTTCCAGCCGGGCGGCCTGCTCGGCGGTCAGGCGGCCGAGCTTTTCCCCGGCTTGGATCTGTCGCTGCAGCTCCAGCCAGCGGCCCAGCCCAAAGCCGGCTTCCGTGGTAAAGCCGCGGGGCAGCTCATTGATATCCCCTTTTGCGGCGGCCTCTTTGGCGGCTGCAAAGGCCTGCTCCCACTGAGCGTCCAGTTGGCGCTGCAGTTGGCGGGCCGGACGGATGCAGGCCTGGTACGGCTCCTCCAGCGGGAACCCGGTGCCGCCGGCCTGTTCCGTCCCCTGCACCAGATCCTCTGCATTGCGCAGACCCGCAAACGAGACGTTGAGCTCCACCAGCGGGGCGGAGTCTCCGCAGAGCGCCAGTGCCCGGGCCAGCATCCGGCGGTGGTTCTGTTCCAGCCCGGTGGAGCGGACCAGCACGGCACCCGCCATTCCGGCCAGCCGCGCCAGCCCGCCGGGGGTGCTGACGGTGACCAGCACCTGCGCGCCCCGTGCCGGGGAAGCCGCAAACCGCACGGCCATCTCCTGATCCCAGCCGTCTTTCAGGATGGTGGCTTCTGTGTCCGGGCCGAAGAGGGCTTCCAAATTCTCCGTCACCCGCCGCATGGCAGCGGCGTCCTCACACAGGACCAGCTGCTTGCCCTTGGGCAGAGCCTCCCGCAGCCGGGGCAGCGCCGGGCCGCATTTTTCCACCGCGCGGCGAAGATTGGTGAAAACTTTTTCGCCCACGCCCGGGACGCCCGCGGCGTTCCACTGCTTCATCTGGATGCGGAATTCTTCCAGCGCCGTCTCGGCGGGCCAGAGGAGCACGGTATCCGCGGCAGGCGGCGTGACAAGGCCCCGGGCCAGCGCTTCCGTCAGCGAAATGGAGAACGTGCCCGCCCCCTGAAACATGGCTTCCGCCAGGCAGCAGCTGACAGGCTGGTCGGTGTCGATGAGGCCCAGCAGCTTCGCCTGCGGGCTGAACCGCTGCAGCCAGCGGACACGCTCTCCACACGGAAACGCCGTAAACTCCCGCGAGCCATCCAGGATGATGCAGGCCGGGCGGATCTTGGCCAGCTCCAGCCAGCGCTGCGGTGTATTGTCCTCACAGTGGATCAGCTGCACCCGCGGCGGGATCTCCTGGCCGATCCGTTTGGCTTCTTCCAGCCGCATCCCGCGCCGGGTCTCCCCGGGCACCACCCAGATCACGGCCGCGTCCGGGTGAGCGTTGATCCACGCCCAGACGATCCGCCCGCTGCCGCTTCCAACGGGATAGAACAGCGCGGCTTTCCCTTTCTGCTCCAGCTGGGTGTCAATGGCCTCCGCCATCCGCTTATAATATTCCTGCAAATTTTCTGCCATAGTTTCCGCCTTTTTCCTGTTGTTGGGGTTTTTATCCCAGAAAAAAGAAGACCCGGCACAGCTCCCATTGCGTGAACTGCCTCCGGTTCCTTTTCAAATAGAATTTCATTTTTATTTTATTACAAAAGTTTATTTCTTGTCAAGCAAATTTTCCGTGCTTTTCCCATTGGCAATTAAAAACTGCATCAAACCGGTCCGTTGACACAAAAAACCACTATTCAGCTGTCAATTCCGGGCTGCTTGCAGGGTAATTTGTTGTATTCAAGCTTGTTTTTTAGGCAAAAGTTTGTTTCACATGAAAAAGGCGGAGCCCCCGCGCGTGGTGCACAGAGGCTCTGCCTTTCTTCAACCTGTCCGTCATCCTCGCTTGCGCTCGGTGCCTGAGAGGTTATTTTACAATTCGCTGATAGGTGCGGAGCACTTTCCAGCGGGAAACGTGCTTGCCGGGCTTGAAATTGCCGTCCTCACGAGGCTGGAAGAAGCCTGCTTCCATGCACCACTGGGCCGCTTTGGCCGTGTCGGGGTCTGTCACGTCCGCAAAGGCGGGCAGTGCGGCAGGCTCCGGGCGGCCTGCAGTGTTCCAGAGCAGGAGGGCCAGCTGGGCGCGGTCCTGCGGCACGGAGGTGCCTGTCGGCAGCAGCTGGTTCAGGGCCACCTCGGTGCCCACGAAGTAGGCCGTGGCACCCACGACGCCCACGACAGCGGTTGCAGCCGCGATGGTGCCGAAGTCGGCACTGGAATCATCCTCTTCCAGCGTGGAGAACTTGGCCAGAACGCCAATGTCCTCCTGCATGGTAAAGGTGGCAGTGGTGCCGTCCTCCATCAGGTCTTCCGGGCGGGGATCATCAAACACCCAGCAGGAGAACTTCATCCCCTCCGGGATGGCCTTTTCATCCAGCGTGATCGTCACCTTTGCGCCCTTTGGCAGCCGCTGACTTTGTATGACACCGGTAAGAGCATCAAAGTGCAGGGTGGTGCCGTCCGGTTTCTCGACGTCCACAGAGCAGTCCTCAAACTGGAGGAAGACATCTTCGTTGTCGGGGTCGCCCGGGTCAGGCTGATCCGGGTCCGGGTCAGGCTGCACAGGATCAACGTTGCCATCGCTGCACCGCACCGTGATGCCGTCCAGATTCACATCCTCTTTTTCAATGGCTTCCCACTGGGCGCGGGTACCTTTGAAAATGATGGTCTTCAGGTTGGGGCAGTTGAAAATAAAGCAATCCGCCACCGAGTTGAAATTCATTCCGGTCACACTGGCCGGGATGGTAATGGTCTCAAGGTTTTCGCATCCATAGAACAGCGGAAGGCCGCTCATCTCTTTGAGAGTGTCCGGGAACGTGATGCTGCGGATGGCCGCATTTGCATTAAAAACAGGTCTTGCAGAGTTGCCGATCTCCGTGACGTCCCGGCCGCCCAGCGTTGCGGGCACCACCACGTCAGCCTCGCTGCCATCGTAAGCAAGGATGCGGCATTGCCGTCCGTGGTGATCTCGTAGGTGTAATCGCCCTCAATGAAGTAGCCGTCCATGGAGGGTTCCTCGTCCGTCAGCTCCAGATAGACTGCATCCAGCGGCTTATTGCTGTTGAACGCTTCCGCCGTTGTTTCCACAAAGGCTGCCTCGGGGCCGGTGCGGTACCAGAATTTATCCACCTCCGCGTTCAGTGCGGCGAGGCCGCGGTCCTCTGTGGTGCTGTCCGCAGCGTTCATGGTCAGGTGACCGCCCTTGTAATGTATTCTACTTGTCTCTGTCGTGCTCAGGAATTTCTTTGCATGTATCTCCAGCGTGGCTCCCGGCATCAGAGTACAATCGAAGCCAGTCAGGCCGATCTCTCCATCATAGATGAAAACATCGCCATAGATCGTGACGGGATCAAAGCTGATCCCCTTTTTGAAATTGTGCAGCTCGACCGTTACACCGGAGTGGATCTTTGTGTTGCGCTGGCCAACAATGCCCTCGTTGCCATCCGGATCGACAGCATGGAGGATATAATGGCCTGCTACGATCTCGTCCATGCTGCTGATGCCATCGTGCCAGGCACCTGTCACCCAGCCCTCAACGGTCTGGTCCGCGGTCAGCTTTGTCGTTTTGCTGTAGCTGTCGCCCGCGAGCAAGGTCTTATTGATTGGTTCCGTCGGGGAGCCCAGCGTCACAGGGCCGCTGATCTGGAGGATGTCATTTTCGCTGTCATAGGAGATGGTACCGCCCCGTACAATATCCGGTGCAATGTTCCCTTTGTTTTCACTGTTCACCTGTGTGCCTGCGACCCAGACATGGTACCAGTCCAGATTCAGGTTTTTATTGACCACTTCAAAATAAGCACTGTCGGGGAATGCAGCCGGAGTCCCCGTACCTTTTTCGTACTGGCCATCCTTGGAAGTACGGTACCACTGCCCATCCATCACACAGAGCTTGCCGCTGCCCTTGAGGGCCGTGCTCTGCACCTGCAGCTGCACGGTGCTTCCGTTGCTTACCGTGAGATCGCCGCCTTTTGCCCAGATCGCACAGGCTTCTTCTTCATTTTCGATGACGACCTTGCTTCCGTCAATGTCGATCTTTCCGTTTGCGACGATGCCCGCCGTATCGTCCCACTCTGTCATTCGGATCCAGCTGCCGTTCCGGAATGTCAGATGGTTGGCCGAGATCGTACCCCGGACCAGACTGATGTCTCCGTCATCAAATAGGATATCTCCATTTTCTGCCGTGATCGAGTTTGTTCTGCCGAGCACCGCTCCCCCAATGCCGGTTATGGTCAACTGGGGAAGTCCCGACCGGATCGGTGTCTCACCGGTTCCCCAGCAGTCCAGATGTGCATAGCGCAGCTTCAGGGTCATGGTATCGGGGTCGAACACGACCGTGGCTTCTCCCTCAAGATTCTCTTCATCATCCTTATCATTCAGCACATCGTCCTTGTTTTCATCGGTCACCTGAATACCCTTGATCCAGAGCTTGTAGGTACCCTCGGTGGGCTGGTCGGGTTCACCGGTACCGCCACCGCCGGTCTCACCGCCGCCAGTACCACCACCGGTCTCGCCGCCACCGGTACCGCCACCACCGGTCTCGCCGCCGCCGGGTTCGCTGGGCTTGGTGCACACGACCGTCACATCCGCAGGGAGCTTCCCTTTGATGACCGTATTGGCGTTCCACTCTTCCGGCGTGCCTTCAAAGTACACGGTTTTCAGGCCGCTGTTCTGGAACACATTCTCGCCAAACTCCTTGATGGTGTTATAGAGGGTGATGCTTTCCAGATTGGTGCAGTTTTCAAACGCATTATCCCCAATGCTGACCACGTTTGCACTGAGGCTGACCTGGGTCAGATTTTTGCAGCCACTGAACACATGGTCTGCGATCTCCGCCTTGCCCGGATAGCCTACCATGCTGAAGCTCTGCAAACTGGTGCAGCCGCTGAACGCATAGGAATCTACGCTCTGGCGGTGTTCGCCGGGCATCGCAAAGCTTCGCAGGCTGGTGCAGTTCTCAAACGCTCTCTCGCCAACATCCATCAGGGCCGTAGTTGTATTGACCGTTGTCAGGTTGGTACACCCGGAAAACGCCCTCGAGTTGATCACATAATAATACCTTTCCGGAAACGTCACGCCGGTGATCCTGGTGTTATCCTGAAAAGCTTTTTGGCGAATGGCGCCAACATAATAGTTACGCCCCTTGCCATCGTTGATCGTTTCGGGCAGAGAAATCTCCGCAGCGCTGCCCTCATATTTGTACACCTGCCAGACGGTCGAGTTTATATCATTAAAGTATTTGACGCTGTCTTTTGTGTAATACCAGCCGGGCGGATCATCCGCAAACGCCGCCGCGGGCAGCAGGGTCAACAGCATGGCCACCGCCAGAAACGCGCTCAGGACGCGCAGTTTGGGCGGGGTTCGGGTGGTTTGTTCTTTCATTTTACACGCCTCCTTCTGGTGCAGGAAAATCCAAAGAAAAAAGCCCTGTGGTTTGATTTTACTCTACCACAGAGCCTGCAAAATTCCTATTAACCTTTGGTTAGTATTTTGTGCCAAAAAGGGCAGCCAGCTGGGCGCGCTTGTTTCGCACGGCCCCGCCGATGTCCAGCTTGGCGTACAGCTGGTTGATGTACTGCTTGACGGTCCCCTCCGAGAGGTGGAGTGTTTCGGCGATCTCCTTGTTCGTGCGGCGCTGGGCCACCAGCCGGGCAAGGGCCAGCTCTTTCTCGGTCAGTGCGGCGGCAATGGCCGGGCGGTCTGCCGAGCCGTTGAGCTGGGCGCGCCGAGCCTCGTACCGCTGCCCCAGAGCGATCGCCCGCTCCACCAGCGGCTGGGCACTGCCCCAGCCGCCCTGCGCCAGCAGCGGGGCCAGATAGCGGTAATTTTCGGCCAGCGGCATCCAGAAGCCATCCGGCGCGGCCTCTGCCAGCGCCTGCTCCAGTGCAGCCCGGGCCTCGGCAGGCTGGCCATACAGTCCGTACGCTGCCGCCATCTGCACCCGGACATGGAGGGCCACCAGCCATAGTGGAACCGCTGGCAGGCGGCCAGCAGCTCCTCACAGCGGGCCAGCACCTTGACTGCCTGCCCCTGTGCCAGCCAGACCTGCAGCTCGATCATTTCCATCATGGGGCGGCAGAGGGCAAAGTAGCTCACGGAGGCAAGACGATGCTCCCGGAAGACCTCGGGCACGGCATCGGTGCGGCCAAGCAGGGCGTAGTAATAGGCCTCGATGCTCTCCAGCAGGTGGAGCAGAACGACATCGTGCCGCTGGAGGAGGGCGGCACGGCGGGCCTCGAAATCAAACGGCTCCCCTGCCTGCCCGCAGAGGGAAAGCCGCAGGGCGAGGAAATCACAGCAGAGGGCCATGTTCTCCTGCCCGCAGGAAGCCGCCCGCACCCGGGCCCGTTCCAGCAGCAGGACCGCCCGTTCAAAATGTCCCTGCATGAACGCGGCCTCGGCATCCATCACCAGCTCGGCCCCCTGCCCGTGGCCCTGGGTGATCTTATAATAATGGGGCATACACTCGTACATCTCGGCCAGCTCCTTGCCCAGCTCCCCGGGAGCACGGTAGTACATCATCAGCACCGAGGGGGAACCGAACGTCCAGCTGCCGCTGTTGCGCAGGGTAACGGCAGGGCGGGTCATCTGGCGGCTGGCACTGCGGTGGAGGCGGCTCATCTGGGTGATATCGTTGTACATCAGAAAGCTCAGGATGAGGTCGCACTCGCCCAGCAGGTTGCCCCGCTCCTGGGCCGGAAGCTCCGGGTGCTCCCGCACGGCGGCTTCCAGCAGGGCCTTGAGCTCCATCATTTTGGGGATCTGCTGGCAGGTGAACATCCGGCGCATCAGCACCAGAATGGCCAGCGGGTGCCGCTTAAGGGCGTCCACCGGGCAGCGGCCCAGCCGTTCCAGCAGCTCCGCCGGGCCGAGGGATGCCAGCAGGATGCCGGCGTCCTCCTCAATGACGTGGAGGGCGGCGTCATAATCCCCGCATTTTTCGTAGGCACGCAGGGCGGGCAGATACTGCCGTCGGGCCTCGTACCAGCGGCCATACCGTTCCCAGACGGCCGCCTGCCGCGGGGCGGGCAGCTGGGCAAACAGCCGCTCGGCGCATTCTTTCATCATGTGGTGGAACCGGAAGCTCTCGCCGTCCGGCAGGCGGGTGACAAAGGCGTTCTGCCGCGTCAGGGCCAGCAGCACCTGCTCGGCGTCCGGCATCCGGGTCACGGCAGAAGCCATCTCCACCGTAAACTCATCGGCCAGGCCCATCACGGCCAAAAACTCCTGCCGCTGCGGAGACAGGGACTCGATCATGGCCGCGGTGAACATGGCGTAGATGTCCGAGCTGGTGGGCAGCAGGGTGCCCCGCTCCGCCAGCGCGTGGAGATTGAGGTAGATGGCAGAGAACCAGCCTCGCAGGAGTGGAGCAAGGTTTCCCGCTGGGGCTCCGTCAGCTCCATGCCGCAGCGGCGGACGTAGGCGGATAACTCTTTCTCGTTCAGCCGCAGCTGGTCGGCCCCCACCCGGTGGAGCCGCTGCCCCAGGCGGAGGATCTCGCCTGGGGCAGGAAATCGTTCCGGCTGGCCACCACGAGGTGGGCGTTGCCCGGCAGGCGGTTGGCCAGCGCACAGAGGAACGCGGCGGCCTGCTCGTCCCGGAGCAGGTGGAAGTCATCCAGAAAGAGATTGATCTCCCGCTCCCCGGCCAGCGCGGTGCAGAGGTCGTCCAGCAGCAGGGCCGCGCCGCTGGCGTCCGTGGGGCACTCGTACCCCTCCAGCACAGTCAGCCCAGCCTGCGCAAACGCCTTTTGCAGGCTTTTCCAGAAGATGGCCCGGTTGGCGGAGTAGATGCTCACCCGCAGCACGGCGGCTCCCTCCCGGCCGCGCTCGTTCAGGTACCAGTTGATGGCGGTGGTCTTGCCGTAGCCCATGGGCGCAATGATAGTAGTCAGGGCGCAGCCCGCGATGGGGCGCAGGCACTCCTGCAGCCGCTCTGAGATGTAGACCGCATTCAGATTTCCTTTGTATTTCGGCATAAGCTGTTTCTCCCCGCACCGGCTCTGTGACGGACATTCTTGTCTTTATTATATCAGACTTTTCCCAGACTTCAATTCTGCGGGAAACAAAAAGGCCGCGGAGCCTCTGCCGGTTTCCGGCGGGGGTTCCGCAGCCTTGATTTTCGGGGCAGAACGCCTGCATTGCAGGCATCTGCAGAACTTACTTGGTGGTGAAGAACATCTTGACCCGGTTCCAGTTGCGGAGAGCTGCGTTGCTCTTATCGTTCAGGATCTCCTGCACAGCGGGGTCGTTCAGGTTCAGGCTCTTGCTGTAGGGGGCGTCGATCTTGCCCTGATTGACCAGCGCGATCAGGGTCGCACGGTCGGGGTTGGTCTCCTGCAGATCCACGCCCACGATCTTCCAGTTGTTGTCCACTTCGGGAGCCACCGGAGAATGCTCGGCAAAGTAAGCCACGATCATGTCGCGAATGGAGTTGGAGGACTCCCACTCCTTCTTGCCGGACACGAGGCCCTGACTCTTCAGGGCGGACGAGTAGCGGTAGTTGTTGACCGCCAGCGTCAGGGTCTGGTCGTCCTGCAGCGGTGCGCCGTGGAACATGACATTCTTGATGCGCTGACCCTTGGGCTGGCTCAGATCGATCTCATAGTCCACACCGGCAAACATATCGTAGAGGTAGCCGGGGTATTCGGGGTCAAAGGAGATGTTGATGTCGCCAGGCACCCACTGATTGTAGCACTCGGCGGACCACTCCATGTAGGCTTTCAGCTCGGCACCGGTCACGCGGACACGGTACAGGGTGTTGTCAAACTTGTAGATATCGAAGATGTTGCCGTAGTTGATCTCGCCCTTGGGCAGGTCGCTGGTGTCCTTGAAGAGAGCTGCTGCGGAGACGTCCGCGCCGGAGTTCTCCAGCTGCACCTTGTTGATGAGATCCATGACGGCCGTATCCCGCAGCTTGCCCTCGGGCAGACCGGCGATCTCGTTGGTGGGCTGGAACTTTGCGGTGGTAGAGCCAAGCGCACTGCCCTTTTCGCCGTCGCACCGGTGCCGCCCTTGATGAAGTCGCGGGTCTCCTGATGGGCTTTTGCGACCACGGGGTTGGCACGCAGCTCCTCACTGGGGGTCACACCGGTCATATCCACGATCTCCACCGAGGAGTCCACGATGTTCTTGTCGGCGTCCAGCGTCAGATCGAAACGGGCGATGTCACGGCCGCTGTTGCGCACACCACCGATGACCACATTGCCCTCTTTCTGCTTGACGACCACATGGTTGTGTGCCACCTGCAGGACATCCACTTCCGGGTTGTCGTCGAGGATCTTCTGGGCGGAGTCAGAGCCGCCTTCCTCATCAAACTCGGCGTAGAGACCCATGTGGGCGGAGACCACGATCACGTCGGCCTGCCCGTTGATGGCCTGGATTGCTTCCTTGACTGCGGTGCTGGCGGCCTCATAGGTGCATTCCTCGATGCCGGCCTTGCCGCCGTCCCAGATGGGCACATCGGGGGTGACCACGCCGATGATGGCGATCTTCACGCCATCCCGCTCGGTGATGGTCCAGCCTGCGCCGGTCACAAAATTGCCGCTGGCGTCCTTGACATTGGCTGCCAGCACGGGGAAGTTGGCCTGACTGAGGATGGTCTTCATGGTCGGGATGCCCCAGTTGAACTCATGGTTGCCAAGCGTCATGGCATCGTAGCCCATCTGGTTCATGGCGGCGATCACCGGATGCGCCTCATTCGGCCGCTTGTTGGCGATGTCGTCGGTCATGATCGTGCCTGAATGTCGTCACCGGCATCCACCAGCACCACATTGGGCTGCTCAGCCCGCACCTGCTGGATGTAGGTGTACAGGCGTGCCATGCCGTTGTTGGCGGTCTCCTTGTCGTCCTCGTAGCTGTAGCCCCACGGATTGCCGTGCATATCCGAGGTGCCGAGAATGGTGATGTGCGTCTGCTGGTCGTTCCCCGCAGCAAAAGCCGCAGCCGGGAAGATGCTGATCGCCAGCGCAGCCGCAGCAACGCCGGAGATCAGTTTGCGGAACAGATTTCTCATGTGAATACCTCTTCTCTTTCGTCCGATGATTTGCGTCGTTTTTCGCTTGAACCTAGGCTCAGTATACGCATTTCTTTCACATTCCGCAAGCGATTTACGGTTTTTTACCCCTTTTTCGACAAAAGTTATACTTTTACCCTCCGTTTTGCAGCAGTCTGCCGGAATCGGCCCGCCATTTGGCTTCCGGGGAAAAGCTGCCATCCCCCTTAAAGCGGTCACACCCAGTTCTTCCGCCCATAGCGGGTGGTCAGCTGGCAGAGAGGGCACTGCATCGATGATGACTTTGATCGCGGGATCCGGGTCTTTCACGTCAGAAGATTTGTAGCCTTTCTTGACCGCAATGAAAATGGCCAGGCCAGCGACACACAGACCCATCAGGATGCCGGGCAGGTAGCCGCCCATGAACAGAGCAGCAACAGAAACGCCGCCAGCGGTGATGGAATACAGGATCAACGGACCAGACGGAGGGATCAGGATGCCGGTAGGAGCCGAGCAGATGTTGACGGCTGCGGAGTAGATGCTCACCCGCAGCACGGCGGCTCCCTCCCGGCCGCGCTCGTTCAGGTACCAGTTGATGGCGGTGGTCTTGCCGTAGCCCATGGGAGCCACCACCGCCGTCAGGCTGCTGCGGGCAACGGGCTGCAGGCTGTGCCGCATCCGCTCCGAGATGTAGATGATATTCAGTTCCGGCTTTTGTCTGAGCATCCGCGTCCCTCTTTTCTATTCTTATTGATTATATTACCACAAATCTCTAGAAGTTGGAAGTAAAGCCTACATCACAAAAAACATGGTTTCCATCACAAAAACCTGTTTGGCCGCACCGGATCTCCATGGTACAATATACTCAAATCATTTTAAGATAAGGAGTCTCTTTTTATGGAAACGACCTCAAAACGCAAGTCTGGCACCACGGACCTTACGGTGGGCAAGCCGTTGTTCCAGATTTTGCGGTTTGCGCTGCCGCTGGTGCTGGGCACCCTGTTCCAGCAGCTGTACAGCTTTGCGGACACTGTCATTGTGGGCCGGTGCCTGGGCACCGACGCACTGGGTGCGGTAGGCACCACCTACTCCCTCAACTTCCTCATCCTGGGCTTTGTGCAGGGTGCCTGCGTGGGCTTTGGCATCCCGGTAGCCGAGACGTTCGGTGCCAAGGATAAGGGCGGCCTGCGGAAATACCTGTTCAACGGTGCCCTGCTCTGCGTGGTGCTGAGCGTGGTGTTCACCATCTTCACCACCCTGATGGCGGGCCCGCTGCTTCAGCTCATCCACACGCCGGAAGAGCTGTACGCGGACGCCGTGCTCTACATCCGGATCCTCTTCCTGGGCATCCCGGCCACGGTGCTGTACAACTACGCTTCCAGCGTGCTCCGCGCCATGGGCGACTCTCAGCACCCGTTCTATTTCCTGCTGGCGGCCAGCGTGCTGAACATCGGGCTGGATTACCTGCTCATCGTCTCCATGGGCATGGGCGTGGACGGCGCGGCCCTTGCCACCGTCCTCAGCCAGTTGCTCAGCGGCGGGCTGTGCGCGTTCTGGTTCTTTACCCGGACGGCCAAGCAGGAGGAGCTCACGTTCCGGGGTCAGAGCAGCCTGCTCTCCGCCGGGCACTGTAAGCGGCTGGCCTATATCGGCTTTCCCATGGGCTTTGAGTATTCCGTCTCGGCCATTGGTGCCGTCATCATGCAGGACGCCATCAACCTGCTGGGCAGTACCGCGGTAGCCGCCCAGACTGCCGGTGAGAAGATCCGCCAGATGTTCACCCTGCCCATGGAGAGCGTGGGCATGGCCATGGCCACCTATGTAGGGCAGAACCATGGTGCCCACCGCACCGACCGCATCAAGCAGGGCATCAAGGACGGCTGCACGATCCAGCTGACCTACTGCGTGGCCGCCTGGGTCGTCATCTTCTTCATCAAGCCTTACGCCGTGGGGCTGGTGCTGGGCGATGCAGACCCCGCCGTGACCGCCGGAGCCATCCAGTACCTGGCCATTATGAGTATGCTGTTCTGCTTCCATGGCCTGCTGATGATCTTCCGCAACACGCTGCAGGGCCTGGGCTACAGCGTGCAGGCCATCATTTCCGGCGTGGGCGAGCTCATCGGCCGCAGCCTGGGCGGTCTTCTGGCCGTGAAAACAGGCCTGGGCTATGTTGGCATCTGCCTTTCCAACCCCTTTGCCTGGGGCCTGGCCATGCTGTACTGCATGTTCATGGTGCGCCGGATGCTCAAGCGGGAAGAATAACAAAACCAAAAGAAAGGCCGAGGCCTGCGGGAGCTTTCCCACAGGCCTCGGCCTTTTTATAGAAGAAGATTGGAAGTGGCGGTTTAGTCTTCAGCCATGCCGATGAGGTCGAACTTCTCGGTCGAGATGGTGACGGTGAAGTCTTTCTTGGCAGGCTTGTTGAACTTGACCCAGATGGTGCGGTCAGACAGGTTGTAGTACCAGCCGGACTCTGCTTCCTCCCAGCCATCGCGGACGATGTACTGGGTGAGCTGCTCGCCATCCACGCTGGCCCAGAGCGCGCCCTTTTTCTTGCTGACCAGCTTGATGGTCATGCGCTCCACGGGAGACTCGTAGGTGCCCTCGGTGGAGAAGTGGATATCGGTGCGGTCGCCGGCCTTGACGTTGATGGTGGTCTTGGCGTAGACACCGTTCTTGTAGTCCTCGGTGTGGCCGTCGTCGTCATACAGCACAAAGCTGGTGTCGGTCTCGGCGGCGACCAGAAGGTCGAGCTGATGCATGGTGTCGCGGAGGATGTGCTTGACGTCCTCGCTGGTGGCCACGATGGCGCTGCCGCGCAGGAACATGGGGATGCTTGCCAGAGTGACCGGGATCTCGATGGTCTGGCCGCCCTCATACTCGCGCAGGTTGTCGCTCATATCGTACCACTTGCAGCCGGCGGGCAGGTAGATGGTGCGGGTGGTTGCACCCTTTTCCACCACGTTTGCCACCAGGATGCTCTTGCCGAACATGAACGTCAGGTTCTTGTCGGTGTAGCACTTGGGATCGTCCGGGAACTCCAGGAACAGCGGGCGCCATGCCGGCATACCGTCCTGGTTGCTCTCGTACATCAGGGAGTACAGGGTGGGCATCAGGCGGTAACGCAGCTTGTAAGCCTCGCGGATGTAGGGCAGGTTCTCCTCATACATCCAGGGCTGGGTGACGGTGTTGTCGTTGTTGGCGGAGTTCAGGCAGAAGCGGGGCTGGAGCACGCCGTTCTGCAGCCAGCGGAGCAGCAGCTCAGCCTCCGGAGCCGGGCCGGCAAAGCCGCCGATGTCGCAGCCCATATTGGAGCAGCCGGACAGGCCCATGCCCAGAATGGTGGCAATGTTGAACTTGACGGTGCGCCAGTCGGTGAGGTTGTCGCCGCCCCAGACCTGTGCATAGCGCTGGATGCCGGCGTAGCCTGCACGGTTGATGATGTAGGGACGCTCGCCGGGGTAAACCTCGGCCAGAGCATGCTTGGCGGTGTAAGCCATCAGGTTGGAGTGGAGGATCTTCAGCTCAGCCATGGTGCCCTTCTTGCCCTCGAAATCGCACTGGGCGTCACGGTCTTCCACGCCGTCCATCTCGCAGTTGTCGTTCCAGACGGTCTTGGTGCCCATCTTGAGGATGTTCTCCTCCAGCAGCTGCTTCCAGGTATCGCGGCCCTTGGGACCGGTGAAGTCGAAGAAGCGGCCCTCGCCGCCCCACCAGCGGCCATAGTACGGAGCCTTGCCGTCCGGGGTCTTGATGAAGACATCGTTCTTCTCGAACAGGTCGATGTAGGGGTGACGCTTCAGGATGCCCGGCTTCAGGTTGGGGATGACATTGATGCCGCGGGCATTCATGTTCTCAAAGAACTTCTTGGGGTCCGGGAAGCGCTTGTGGTTCCAGTTGAACACATAGCGCAGGTTGTCCTCTTCGCCGCTGGAATAGCCGGAAGCCAGCCAGAAGTTGTCGATGAGGATGCCCTCTTTCTCGTGCTTGTCGATGACCTTGTAGATCTCCTCATCGCAGTTCTTTTCCAGCTCCGCGTAGTACATGGTGGAAGCGCAGTAGCCCAGAGACTGTTTGGTGGGCAGAGCGCTGCGGCCGGTCAGCAGGGTGTACTCGTTGAGGATATCCGGCAGGGTGGGGCCAGCCAGCAGGAACAGGTCGATGTCGCCGCCGTCGGTCTGGTAGTAGCAGTAGCGCTCCCAGTAACCGGACAGCTCCTCGCCCAGGTCGAAGACGCAGTCATAGGAGTTGTGGTAGAACAGGCCGATGGGGCGGCGGTCCTTCTCGTTCACACGGATGTAGAACGGAATGTGCTTGTACATCGGGTCACCGGTCTCGGGGTCGTGGCCGATGGCGTCCTTGGGGGACATGCGCAGGCGGCGGCCTTTCTTGTCCAGGTGGCCGGTCTTCTCGCCAAAGCCGAAGAAGTGGTCATACTCGCGGTCCACCTTAGAGAAGTGGGTCAGGCGGCCGATCTGGTCTTTCTCGAACGCGCGCTCCCGCAGATCCTGATACAGCAGCTTTCCCTCTTTGTCGTACATCTCAAAATGGAACGGCTTCTTGAACAGCTTCAGGGTAACGTGAGCGGTCTCAAAGGTCAGGCACTTCTCATCCTCGGTGCAGGGCACATCCAGCGCGGTGATGCGGGTGCGCTCGTCCTTGAGCAGGTCGTCCATGCGGTCGGGCCATGCGGTGGTCACCAGGGTGTAGGACTCCTCCTCCATGGGGGTGCCCTTGTCGAAGTGGACGCGGACACGGATGATGTCATCCGTCATGAAGATCAGCTTTACGTCCGCAGCGTCGCCGTGGATGAGGTAGCCATTCTCCGTTTTTTCAAAGGATTCAAAACTGCGAAGCAGCATAACAAGTTCCTCCGTGTTGTTTTTTATTACATGCCGATCAGGTCGAACTGTTCAAACGAAACGGTCAGGTTGTAGTCCTTGCCCGGGTTTGCATACTTGACCTCGACCGCTTTCTTGGTCTGGCTGTAGTACCAGCCCTCAGCAGCCTCGTCGAACTTGCGGCGGTTGAGGAAGTGCTCGATCTTGCGGCCGTCCAGAGTGACCCAGAACGGGCTCTTCTCCTTGGCGATCATCTCCACCTTGACGGTCTTGACGGTGTCCTCATAGCTGCCCTCAGAGGTGAAGTCCATGGTGACACGCTCACCGGCGGTGGTGGTGATGGTGGTCTTGCGGAAGACGCCGTCCTTGAAATCGTTGGTCACGCCGTCGTCATCATACAGAGTGGTGGTAACGGTGCCCTTGGGAGCCACGATGAGGTGGAGGTCGGTGGTGTGGTCCCCCTCCATGGTCATCAGCTGGTTATCCGCCATGGCGATGACAGCGCCCTCCCGGATGAACATGGGGATGCTTGCCATGGTGACGGGGATCTCGATGGTCTGGCCGCCCTCGTAGCAGCGCATCTTGTCGCTCCAGTCGTACCACTTGCAGCCTGCGGGCAGGTAGACCTTGCGGGTCTTAGCACCCTCTTCGATGACGTTGGCCACCAGGATGTCACGGCCGAACAGGAACTCGAAGCTCTCCTCGTAGACGTTGGGGTCATCCTGGAAATCGTAGACCAGAGCGCGCATGATGGGAGCACCCGTCTTGCTTGCGTTGTACTCCGCGCTGTACAGATACGGAGTGAAGCGATAACGCAGCAGGATCGCGTCACGAATGAGATCTGCAGAACCACGGAACATCCAGGGCTCGGTCACGGTGTTATCGTTGGAAGCGGAGTGGATGGAGAAGCGGGCCTGGAAGATGCCCTGCTGCACCCAGCGGACGAACAGCTCCTCGGTGGGAGCCGGGCCTGCAAAGCCGCCGATATCCGCGCCCTCATTGGGCTGGCCGGAGAGGCCCATGCCGGTGATGATGGGGATGTTGTACTTCAGGGACTTCCAGCTGGTGTAGTTATCGCCGCACCAGGTCTGCGCGTAGCGCTGGATGCCGGCGCTGCCGCTGCGGCAGACCATATAGGGACGAGCCTTGGCATTGTGTTCCACAACGGCGTCTGCACCCACCTTGCACATCAGGGTGCTCATGATGGGTTTCAGCTGAGCGATGGTGCCGCCCTTGCCGTCAAAGTCGCAGATGTCGTCCTTATCCATCAGACTGTCATACTCGCAGTTGTCGTTCCAGACGGAATCGGTGCCCACGGCAATGATGGACTCGGTCAGGTACTTCTTCCAGGCTGTACGGCCCTCGGGTTTGGTGAAGTCCCAGAAAGCGCCGTCGCCGCCCCACCATTTGCCGACGCCGTAGTTCTCGGGGTTCTTGCTGTCTTTCACAAAGACATCGTCGGCATTAAATTCATCAAAGCGGGGGTTGCACAGCAGGACACCCGGCTTGACGTTAGGCACGTTCTGGGCGTGCTTTTCGTTCATGGCATGGAAGTAAGCACTGGGGTCCTTGAAGCGCTCGGTGTTCCAGGTAAAGACACAGCGCTTGTTGTTCTGGCTGGTGTAGCCGCTGGACAGGTGGAATCCATCAATGGGGAAGCCCTCTTCCTTGATGGTGTCAACGAATCCCAGCACAGCGTCGTCGCTGTCTTTCTCCAGCTCGGGGTAGTACATGCTGGAGCCCTGATAGCCCAGAGCACGCTTGGGCAGCAGAGCCGGACGGCCGGTGAGCAGGGTGTAGTTGTCCACGATGCGGGCGATGGTGTCGCCGCCGATCAGGAAGCAGTCCAGATCGCCGCCGTCGGCCTGGAAGTAGGTGTAGCGAGGCCAGTAGTTGCTCTTCTCGCGGCCCATGTTGAACACGGACTCGTAGAAGTTGTGGTAGAACACGCCGACAGCCTTTTTGGTGTCACGGTCCAGACGGATGTAGAAGGGGATGTGCTTGTAGAGGGTATCCATCTTCTCGGCATCGTAGCCCATCGCGTCGGTAGCACGCTCACGCTGGAACGTCTTGTTCTTGTCCAGCTCGCCGGTCTTCTCGCCAAAGCCGTAGAAGCAGTCGTCCTCTTTCATCCGGCTGTAAGCCACAACGCGGTTGTTGGAGTCCTTGACGAACGGGTTGCCGGGCAGGGTGCTGTACAGCTCCGAGCCGTCAGCGGACAGCAGCTTGAAATTGATGGGGTCTTTCTCGACCACCAGAGTCACCTTGCCGGTGGCAAACGTGATGGTCTTGTCGTCCTCGGTGACCTCAGCCGCAAAAGGCTCCACGCGGGTGCGCTCGCCCTTGAACAGGTCGTCCATACGGTCTTCCCAGGCGGTGGTCATCAGGATGTAGGATTCCTCGGCCAGCTCGTGGTCAAAGCTGGCGCGGACACGGACGATCTCGTCGGTCACGAAGCAGACCTTGACATCCGCGTTGTCGGTGTGCAGCAGGAAAGCGCCGTCCTTGCGCTCCATGCCGGTAAAACGGGAGCAGATTTCCATAATGCAGTTCCTCATTTATTTTTGTGGGGTGTGGTTTCGGATACAAAAAGCCCCCATTCCCCCTCAGATGCAGCTTATCTTCAGAGAAACGGGGGCAAACATTCAGTTGCTCAACCCAGAGCAGTCAATCTCACATGGTCCAGCCCAGGCTGGGGACGAGGCCGCACAGATAAGGCACGACCAGAGCGATGGCCGGGATAAAGGTGACCAGGAACAGTGCCACGACCATGGCGGCGAACAGAGGCACGATGTACTTGGTAACGCCCTCGATCTTGACCTTGCCGACGCCGCAGCCAACGAACAGGCAGGAGCCGACGGGAGGAGTGACGGAGCCGATACCCAGGTTCATGATGAGCATGATGCCGAACTGGACATCGCTCATGCCGATGCTGCGGGTGATGGGCAGGAAGATCGGAGTGAAGATCAGAACGGCAGGAGTCAGGTCCAGGAACATGCCCATGACCAGCAGGAAGACGTTCATGATGAGCAGGATGACATAACGGTTGTTGGAAACGCTCATCAGGGCGTTGCTGATCGCAGCCGGGATGCCGGAGTAGCTCATGACGTAAGACATGATGGAGGAAGCGGCGATCAGGAACAGGATGGTAGCGCTGCTCTCCATGGTGTCAGCCAGCAGGTTGTAGAAGCTCTTCAGAGTCATCTCTTTGTAGAGGATGGAGAGCAGACCGCAGTACAGGCACAGGACAACGCCGGCCTCGGTCGCGGTGAAGAAGCCTGCCAGAATACCGCCCATGACGATGATGACGGCCAGCAGAGAGGGCACTGCATCAATGATGATCTTGATGGCGGGATCGGGATCCTTGACGTCCGAGGACTTGTAGCCTTTCTTGACCGCGATGAACACAGCCAGACCAGCGACACACAGACCCATCAGGATGCCGGGCAGGTAGCCGCCCATGAACAGAGCAGCAACGGAAACGCCGCCAGCGGTGATGGAATACAGGATCAACGGACCAGACGGGGGGATCAGGATGCCGGTAGGAGCCGAGCAGATGTTGACGGCCGCGGAGTAGTTGGGGTCGTAACCCTCATCCAGCTCCAGAGGAGCCATGATGGAGCCCATTGCGGAAGTAGCTGCAACGGAAGAACCGGAAACGGCGCCGAAGAACATGTTTGCCAGAACGTTGGTGGCAGCCAGGTAACCGGGCATCTTACCAACGGCCAGACGGGCCAGACGGACAAGGCGCTTTGCAATGCCGCCCTTGTTCATGATGTTGCCGCCCAGAGAGAAGAACGGCAGAGCCAGCAGAGAGAAAGAGTCAATGCCGGAGAAGCAGCGCTGTGCCGCGGTCAGTGCGAAAATCGCGGGGTCCATGCTGAACAGGGCCGTGAAGATGGATGCAATGCCGATGCCTGCAGAGATAGGCACACCAGCCAGCAGCATCACGAAAAAGGAACCGAACAGCAGTAACGTAGCCTGTGCAACCATTATGCGTTTTCTCCTTTCTTTTCTTTACTGTCCAGGAAGAGCTGAACGTACTTCAGCACGCGGGCCAGAATGATGAAGATGCCGGAAATCGGCAGGATGGAATACAGGAGCTTAAAGGGAATGCGCATGACCGAGGAAACGTTGGTAGCGTTCGCGGTCAGCTTCCAGCCGCCATACACGAAGACATAGCCAACGAAGAAGACGATGGCAGCCTCGATGAAGACGCTCAGAATGACATTGAACGCGCCCTTTGCACGGCCCTTGACCAGGTCCAGTGCCAGGTGCTTGTCTTTGTAGAAGCAGTATGCGGAACCGATCATGGAAGCCCAGATCAGAACGTAGCGCAGGAACTCATCGGTGACCGTGGAGGGGTTGCGCAGGATCCAGCGGGTAAAGATCTGCCAGGTGCCGCCTGCCAGCAGGGCGAACATTGCCACTGCCATAAGGAAACGCATGACGTTATCCAGAATTTTATCCAGTTTTTTCACAAGATCATCTCCTTGAGCTTGGTTCCTCCCGCGCGGCCACGGGCAAAGGCACTCAACGCCCTGCCCGCGGCCTTTAGGAGGCAAGAATCAGAATGGAACCGCGGCCGATCAGACCATTGCGCGGATCTCTTCCACGACCGCATAGGTGGTGGGGTTAGCGGTCTTGAGGTTCTCGTAGATGGGCTGCACAGCAGACTGGAATGCTGCGATGTCCACGTCCTTGACCAGCTCGACGCCGTTCTGGTTGACAGCCTTGTCCAGAACCTCGTCCTCGAAGTTCTTCCAAGCGGTCTTGTACTCCTCGGTAGCAGCCTTGGCGCACTCGGTCACAGCGGACTTCTGATCGTCAGAGAACTGGTTCCAGATGTTGGAGGAGATGATGACCATATCGGGGATGCGGGTGTGCTCGTCGAAGCAGTAGTACTTGGTGACGTCGCCGTGGTCACGCAGAGCGGTGACGTTGTTCTCAGCGCCATCGATAACGCCCTGCTGCATACCGGTGTAGATATCGCTGTAGCCCATAACGGTAGCGGAGCCGCCAGGCAGTTCATCATGTCGATTGCCATCTGGCTGTCCATGGTGCGGATCTTCAGGCCCTTCAGGTCAGCCGGGGTGCGGATGGCGGTAGCCTTGGTGTAGAAAGAGCGAGCGCCGGAATCCAGCCAGGTCAGGCCGCGGAAGCCCTGATCGTCGGTGGACTCAAAGACAGCCTGTGCGGAATCGCTGTCCATGTAGGTGTAGTAGTGAGCCTGATCGTCGAAGACATAAGGCACGGAGAAAGCGTTGTACTTCTCGCTGAAGTTGCCCAGCGTGGAAGCAGAGACCTTAGCCATGTCCAGAGCGCCGGCCTGGATCTGGGAGATCATATCAGACTCGCTGCCCAGGGTGCCGTTGGGGATGATCTGGATGTTGACAGTGCCGTTGGTCTTCTCCTTGACCTGCTCCGCAAAGCTGGTCAGCTGGATGTGAACAGCATGGTCCTCAGCCAGGTTGTGGCCCAGCTTCAGGTTGAAGCTGCCGCCTGCAGCAGCTGCCGCGCCGGAAGCAGCAGTGCTGCCTGCTGCAGAGTTGTTGGAAGAGCCGCCGCAAGCGGTGAGCAGAGCGGAAGCGCCTGCAACTGCCAGGACCTGAACGAACTGTCTACGAGAGATTTTCATAGTGGATTTCCTTTCTTCTTCTTGCTTGTGTATACCACGTCACAGCCGGTCGGCCGTGAAACAACAAATTTGGAATGCAGCGGTCAGGACTCGCCGCGGTGGAACCGATCTTTCACCATCTGGATCAGATCTTTCAGGTTGAGGCCCCACAGGCTCTTGGGCTGCTGCCAGTCCTTGCCGGTCTCTTTGGCAAGCACCTTGGCAAACCGCTCGGGGTTCGCCGGCAGCAGGCTGCCTTTGGGGATCATCACCGCCATCTGGCGGCTCTGGAACAGGTAGAAGTACTGGTCGTCCTCGACCAGGCGGTCGATCTTATCAAACGGAATGTGGGCACCGTTTTCCACGTCCACGCCGCCTGCGTTGATCCGGCAGCTGACCGTGCTCTCGGCCCCGCCCCGCTGCATGATGACGCCCTCGGCCGCCACCCGGCTTAGAAAATCCGGCATGGCGAACATCGCGCACCCTACCAGCAGGCAGAGCACCTTGACCACCGTTGGGATGGGAACGAAGAGTGCCAGCATCACCAGCGCAAATGCCACGGCCAGCCAGACCAGCCGCTGCATCCCCTCGTAGGTGTAAAACTCGGTGCGGAACATCCGGCGGATGGTCTCATCGTTAAAGATCACTTTGGCTTCAAAATGATTTTTAGAAGTCTGCATGAGCTCTTCCTTTCCGTTCGTCACGAAACACGACGGCTGCATTTGTAAAATATACCAAAAATTTTGTCACTGTTTTGTCATTTTTGTTCTTGTCGTCTTCTTGCACTCATATCATACTAAAATTCCAATCCGTTTTCTTGCGGTTTTGTGATTCAAATATTGCAATTTGTGATATCAGCTGATATACTAGAGCCAAAATCAACGATAAAGCACATTTCTGATATTTTTCACAAAGGTGGAATCGCTATGGAAATCGAGCGCGTTACGCATTATGTCGATAATGTCCTCACACAGGCGGAAGCACGGATGGGGCTGCGCAACACAAGATTGCTGGTGGCATGGTATACCAACCAAAAAAACGACCAGTCCGTGGTCCATTCCCATCCCTACCATGAGCTGGTGCTGCCCATCGGCGGCAGCACCGTGCGTTACTCCATCGACGGCAGTGTTTATCTGGTGCATGTCGGCGAGCTCATCTACTTCCCTGCTCAGATCTACCACGCCGGCATCTTCAATATTAATAACGACCACTCTGACCGTCTGGTCATCCAGATCGACGACGCCCTCTGGCAGGCCTGCCGCCGCAACGCAAACCTGAAAAACGCCGCCTGGATGCACAGCATCACCGTGCTGGACCCGGATGTCTGCAACAAGTGGGATTTTCAGAGCCTTTTTGTGCGGATGGCCCAGAGCCTGGAATTGCCAGCCAGATGCGTGACATCGTTTTTGAAGCCCAGGTGTCGGAGATGATGCTGCTCATCACGCTGGCCACCGGCAGCGGCCAGACCACGGCCCCCAGCAGCACCAACGTTCTGGTGCAGCGTGCCGTGTCCTACCTGCAAGCTCACTATCAGGACCCGACCCTCACCACGGTAAAGCTGGCCCAGGAGCTCTATGCCAGCCGGGAGCACCTCTCCCGCGCGTTTAAAGAGTGTACTATGGAGAGCATCCACAGCTACCTGACCCATCTGCGGATGCAGCACTGCCGCAAGGCACTGGAAGATGGTGTCTCCGTCCTCAACGCCTGCACCGAGAGCGGCTTCCCGGATTACAGCAGCTTCCTCAAAACGTTCCGGCGGCTGTATGGCATCACACCCGCGGAGTATCGCTCCCAGAACCGGAAAAAAGTTTGATTACGGAACGTATTAAGAGAAGTAAAAGTTCCATCCCGGATATGAAAAGCAGTCACCTATGCTGTATGGCAAATGCAAAACGGGGCCGTTGCACACGCAACAGCCCCGTTCTTTCATTTTTATACGATTACGCCCAGTTCATCCGGCCGTAGCGGGTGGTCAGCTGGCAGATCTCCTTTTGGAGCTTTTTGGTCAGCTGGGTCTTTTTCAGCCGCCAGCGCCAGTTCTGGCCCACGGTGGAGGGTTTGTTGATGCGGGCGGAGTTGTCCAGCCCCAGCCAGTCCTGCATGGGGATGATGCAGGTCGCTGCCGCGCTGCGCAAGATCAGCGCGATCATGCTCTTATAGAGCTGCTCCTCCGGGGTGGCGTAGTCGTACAGATAATCCCGCACCATGGCGCGTTCGGCGTCCGTGACGGTCCGATACCACGATACCAACGTCTCGTTGTCGTGGGTGCCGGTATAGGCCACGCTGTTCACCGGGTAATTGTGGGGCAGGTAGTCGCTGGCACTGCCGGTGTCGCGGGAGTCAAAGGCAAATTCCAGCACTTTCATGCCGGGGAAGCCGCTGTCCCGCACCAGCTGACGCACGGTATCGCTCATGTAGCCAAGATCCTCTGCAATGATCTCCCGCTTGCCCAGCGCCTGCTCCACGGTGCGGAACAGCTCAATGCCGGGGCCTTTCTCCCAGTGGCCCTCCACCGCGGTCTCACTGCCGTAGGGGATGGAGAAATACTCATCGAAGCCGCGGAAGTGATCGATGCGAATCACGTCGTACAGTTCAAAGCAGTACCACAAGCGGGTGATCCACCACTGATAGCCCGTTTCCCGGTGCTTTTCCCAGCGGTAGAGCGGATTGCCCCAGAGTTGGCCAGTGGGCGAAAAACCATCCGGCGGAACACCTGCCACAGCGGTGGGAATGTTGTCCTCATCCAGCTGGAACATCTGCGGGTTCGCCCATGCATCGGCGGAATCCAGTGCCACATAGATGGGGATATCACCGATGATGCGGATGCCCTTTTCGTTGGCGTAAGCCTTTAGTGCACGCCACTGCTGGTCGAATTTGAACTGGAGATATTTGTGGTACTCCACCTCAAAATACAGTTCCCGGCGGTAGTAGTCCATGGCATTCTGCCAGCGCAGGCGGATATCCTCCGCCCATTCGATCCACGGCTTGCCCTCAAAGCGGTCTTTCACCGCCATAAACAGGGCGAAATCGTCCAGCCACCACTTGTTTTTCTCGCAGAATGCCGCAAACGCTTCATTGTGGCCGATATCGCTGCGGGAGTAAGCCAGCCGCAGCAGACGGCCCCGCTCGGTGTACAGGCGGCTGTAGTTGATGTCGTCTGCCTTGCGGCCGAAGTTTGCCTTTTTGCATTCGGCGGCAGTCAGCACCCCTTCTTCCACCAGTGCGTCCAGACTGATGAAATACGGGTTGCCCGCAAAGGCGGAAAAGCTCTGGTAGGGACTGTCGCCATAGCTTGTCACCCCCAGCGGCAGGATCTGCCAGTAGGTCTGCCCGGCTTCCTTGAGCCAATCCACAAAGTCGTATGCTTCCTGCGAGAAGCAGCCGATGCCGTAAGGGGACGGCAGACTGCTGATGGGCAGCAAAATGCCTGCACTTCTCTGCATCTTCGTTTTCCTTCCTTTATAACTCGATCAAAATACCTGCATGGTCGGATACCTGCGGCTCCTGCAGGCCGTTGAACACGACCCGGCTGCTTTTGACGGGCACCGCTTTGGAGCACCAGATCTGATCGATGCGCTTTTTGGCCGCTGCATCCGGGGCATCCCGCCAGCCATCAATGGCTTCCACGACGGTGTAGCCATCGTCCCGCTGCTGTGCCATACTGTAGGTATCCTGCCAGCCGCTGCGGAGGATAAGGTCGTAGCCCTCCCCCCGCACATCGGCTTCACTGTTGAAGTCCCCCAGCAGAAAGGCAGTCTGCTTTGCTCCCGCCGCCTGCGAAAGCTTTTCCCACTGGGCCGCGAAGGGTTCTTCTTCGTCCTTCCACCAGCCAGATGCACCGTATAATACCAGACATCTCCTGCACAGATGCCCAGTGCACGGCGGGTCTTCCAGTATTTATAATCACTGCTTTTGCTCAGCAGCAGGTTTTCGGCATCGGTGATGGGGGCACGGCTGAACACCGCCATCCCCTCATCGTACTTGTCGTAGCCGACCTTTGCCGGGAGCCAGCTCCAATCATAATGCACGCCCCGTTCTTCCAGCATCCGGGCCACTGCTGCGGCGTGATTGTCCGCTTTCAGCAGCAGCGTATTGCCGGGGCAGGGACAGTAACCCGCCGGAGCATCCCCCAGCAGCGGAGCGGCAGCAGTCTGGTTCACCTCCTGCAGGGCGAACACCTCCGGCTGCTCCTCTGCGATGAAATCTACAAAAGCCTCCCGCTTAGCCTCATAGTCCGGCTCGATGAGGCTGTGGGTATTCAAAGTCAATAGTTTCATAGTTTTTTACAGAATATCGTTGATGTCAGATTTCAAAACGTCTGCTTTGGGGCCGTACACGGCCTGAATGCCGTCGCCCTTGACCAGCAGGCTCAGGGCACCCTCAGCTTTCCACGCGGCAAGGTCGGCCACCTTGGCGGGGTCTTTCACGGTAACGCGCAGACGGGTCATGCAGGCGTCCACCAGCACGATGTTCTCCCGGCCGCCCAGCAGGGCGATGATGCGCTCGGCCTGACCGTTGTCTGCCTTCTTCTCGGTCTTGGCGGCGGTATCGTCCGCGTTATCGTCGGTATAGTTGCCCAGACGGCCCGGCGTTGCCAGTTTGAGCTTGCCGATCATGAAATAGGCCACGAAATAGCCAATGATGAAGAATGCCACGACACAGATGACAAAGTTGATGATGTCGCCGCCCAGACCGGCCTGCAGGGACATGGGGATGCGGGTGATGAATTCCAGATTGCCGAAGGAGTGCAGGCGCAGATGGATGATGCCTGCCATGGCGAAAGCGCAGCCCTGCAGCAGTGCGTACACGATGTACAGCGGCATGGCGCAGAACATGAACATGAATTCCAGCGGCTCGGTGACGCCGGTCAGGAACACTGCCAGTGCGGTGGAGATGAACATGGACTTATAGTTTGCACGCTTGTCGGCGTCCACACGGCGGTACATGGCCAGTGCGATGCCCAGCAGCAGACCGGTAGCGCCGATCATCTGGCCCACCTTGAAGCGGGCGGGGGTAACGGTAGCCAGCAGGTTGTTGTAAGCAGCCATATCGCCGGCCTTCTTGAAGTTGATGAGGTCGTTGGCCCATGCCAGCCACAGCGGGTCCTGACCAAATACCTGACTGCCCGCGTTGACGCCGGTAGCGATGGTGTAGGTGCCGCCGAAAGAGGTGTAGTTCATGGGGATGGTCAGCATGTGGTGCAGGCCGAAAGGCAGCAGCAGACGTTCCAGCGTGCCATAGATGAACGGAGCCAGAACGGGAGAAGTCTCGGAAGAGTTGGCGATCCAGATGCCGAAGTTGTTGATGCCGGTCTGGACTACAGGCCAGAACAGCGAAAGCACGATGGAAATGACTACCGAGTAGCCGATGACCACCATGGGCACAAAACGCTTGCCGTTGAAGAAAGCAAGCGCATCCGGCAGCTTGCGGAAGTTATAGTATTTATTGTAAGCCACACCGCCCACGAAGCCAGCGATGATGCCCACGAACACGCCCATGTTCAGCGCCGGAGCACCCAGCACGGAGGTGAAGTAGCCGTTGACGGCGATCTCCTGCCCGAACAGGGTATGGGTCACGGCATTAGGGTCTTCCAGCATGGCGCTGGTGACGCCAAAGATGTTGCCGGTGATGACGTTGATCAGGGCAAATGCCAGCACGGCGGCAAAGGCACCGCCCGCGCGCTCCTTCGCCCAGCTGCCGCCGATGGCCACGGCGAACAGGATGTGCAGATTGTTGATGACCGCCCAGCCGATGTTCTCCATGGTGGTGCCGATGGTCATGACTGCCGCAATGTCGCCGCCGCCCATCTGCACCAGCTTGCCCAGACTGATCATCAAACCGGCAGCGGGCATGACGGCGATGACCGTCATCAGCACCTTGCCCAGCTTCTGCAGAAAATCGAAATTGATGAAGCTCTTCTTCGGTTTCTCTGCACTGGCTTCCTTGGCCGCGGGAGTCTCGGCAGGCTTTTCTTCTTTTTCCGTCAGGGTCAGCACCGGCGTCTTGCCTGCCGTTGCAAGGCCATCGGCGCAGTGCAGCTCCATATCGTCTGCGCCGCCGGTCAGAACGATGGAAGTGATGGTTTTCAGGCCCCGCTCCCGGATGAGCGCAAGGTCTGCCTTGGCCACAGGCTGACCGGTCTTGACCCGGTCGCCCTCTTTGACCAGGATCTCGAAGCCCTCGCCGTTCAGGCTGACGGTCTCCAGACCCACATGGACCAGAATCTCCAGCCCATTGTCTGCCGCAAAGCCAATGGCGTGTTTCGTTTCGGCGATGGTCTCCACGGTGCCATCCACCGGGCTGCAGAACAGCCCGTCGGACGGCTCGATGGCGATGCCTTCGCCCAGAACGCCGCTGGCAAAGGTTTCATCCGGGACTTCGCTCAGCGGGACGAGTTTTCCGCTGAAGGGTGCTGTCACAACAATCGAAGATCTCGTTGTGGTCATGATGTTCCTCCTCATTCCTTTTGCGTTGTTTTACGTAAGCGTTGCATTGTGCTTGCGCAACTTTACGCAACAAGAATAATCCAACTCCGCAATTTTTACAAGAGTTTTCTATGTCAAAAATAAACTTTCTATGTTTTCTACAATGCAGCTAAGGATTCTTTGTGAAAGTTGTTGAAGATATGCAGAGTGTCGCATTGCACGATTTGCGCAACTCTTTGCGCAAACATTGACATCGCGTGCAAACAGCTTTACAATAGAAGCAATATCGATTCAGGAGGAACAGATCATGGCAGTTACCATCAAGGACGTCGCCGCAGCAGCGGGTGTCTCCCCCTCCACCGTGTCCCGCACCTGCAAGGACAGCCCTTCCATCAGCCGGGACACCAAGGAGCGGGTGCGCCGCGTCATGGCACAGCTGGGCTATGAACCGAACTTTGAGGCCGAACCAGTAGAAGCTTTTTCCAAAACCATCGGCATCATTCTCCCCTCCTCCCAGCGGGACGTCTACGAGAACGCATTCCATCTGGAGATCATCCGCGGCATCGGGCAGTTCTGCAACCAGCGGCGGTATGTGAACACGGTCATTACCGGACAGGACGACGCAGAGGTTCTGGACGCCATCCAGAGCATGGTGGCCAACGCGCAGGCAGATGGTTTCATCCTGCTCTACTCCAAAAAGGACTGTCCTGTGGCGGCATATCTGCGCAGCGAAGGGCTGCTCCACGTCATTGTGGGCAAAGCGGCACAGTCCGCCAACCAGACCATCTATATCGACAACGACAACGCCCTTGCCGGAGAGGAAGCCGCAGACTACCTCTATGAGATGGGCCACCGCCGCATTGCCTATTTTGGTGTCAGCAATGCCATGCTGTTTTCGGCAGAGCGTAAGCGCGGTTACCAGATGTCTCTGCTCAAGCATGGCATCACCCCCCGCGAAGAGGACTGCGTGGAGATCGGCACCCTGAACGATGCTTACGAAGAAACGCTGAAAGCCCTGCTCACCGCACCGGACCGCCCCACCGCCATGCTGGTCAGCGATGATATTCTTGCTGTGGTGCTGGAACAGTTCTGCGGCAAACTGGGGCTGCACATCCCGAAAGACCTGTCCATCGTGTCTTTCAATAACTCGCTGTTCTCCCGCATCACCAGCCCGCAGCTGACCACGGTGGACGTCAACCCCTACCAGCTTGGCATGGAGGCCGCCAGCCAGACCATCAACCATATCGAGAACCCGAACCTTCTGGCAACCAAGATCATCGTGCCGCATAAGCTCATCCAACGCGAGAGCTGCTGCCCGCCGCCGGAGGTCTGATGCGCAAAAAACGAGGCCGTTTCCTCTCTTTTCCAGAGCAGCGGAAACGGCCTCGTTTTGTTTATTTTTTTCGGTATTCCCGCGGGGTCATGCCGAAGTGCGCCTTGAACTCCCGGTTGAAATAGGAGAGATTTTCGAATCCGCACCGGGAGGCGATGGTCAGGACGGTCTCGTCCGTGGTCTGCAGCGCCTCGGCGGCGGCATTCAGGCGGTATTCGTTCAGAAAGGCAACGAAGCTCTGCCCGGTCATCTGCCGGAACCAGCGCATGAAATGGCTGGCGCTGAAAGAGCAGACCCCGGCGGCATCGGCGACCCGGAGCACCTCGGCATAATGGGCCGAGAGCCATTGCAGAACGGCTTTCAGCCGCTGGGTGTCGGCTGTTTCCGCGGGGAGCTGCTGCTTTCCCTGCGCAATGAGCAGGGAAAGGAAGCGCAGCAGCGCCCCCTTGACCAGCAGCTCGTAGCCGGGGAGCTTGGCGCGGTTGGCTTCCTCCACCTCCCGCAGGCAGGCAGCAGCCGGAAGGTAGCACAAGTCGTTCGGGGTCAGACGTGCCTGCAGCGACAAGCGCCCGCTTTGGAGCGGCAGCAGATACTTCTCGGCGCAAAGGTCTTCCGCGCCGCCCAGAAGCTCCAGCGCGAAGATGATATTTTCGTATTCCATGCACTGCCCCTCGGCCTGCCGCAGGGCGTGGAGGGTGCCGGGCGTAAAAATGAAGATGTCCCCCATGCGGGCCGGGCAGGTCACAGCGCCCACCTGCACCAGTCCTATGCCCCGCTTGACAAAGACCAGCTCCATGCTCTCCTGCCAGTGGAGCGCTACCTGTGGAAAATCCCCCGGAATGGCGCAGGGATACAGATTAAAGGGGAAACGCACGGCACCGTGCTGCTTGGTTTCCTGCAAAGATGCCTGATTTTGCATCGTCTCACCTCCTGATGATAGGATTGTACCACAGTTTGCACTTTTTAGGCAAGATTTTGATTGTTTTATGTGGTATATTTGGAAGTACAGATGTCAAACCTGTTTTCCGTAGCAAAGGAGGATGCATTTATGAGCTTTACCGAAATGTTACAGAGTCTCACGGGCAAGCCACTGGTGGACTGCACCGATCAGGAGCTGTATCTGGCACTACTGGAGCTTGTGCGGCAGAAGAGCGCCGACCATGTGCAGCCGGTCACTGGACGCAAGCTGTACTATATCAGCGCCGAATTTCTCATCGGCAAGCTGCTGTCCAACAACCTCATCAATCTGGGGCTGTACGATGAAGCCCGCGATGCACTGGCTGCCGCCGGCAAGAGCCTTTCCGATATCGAAGAGGTGGAGCCGGAACCCTCTCTGGGCAACGGCGGTCTGGGCCGTCTGGCGGCCTGCTTCCTCGACTCTCTGGCAACGCTGAATCTGCCCGGCGACGGCGTGGGCCTGCGATATCACTTTGGCCTGTTCCGCCAGTCCTTTGAGGACGGCGTGCAGAACGAAAAGCCCGACCCGTGGCTCACCGCCCACAGCTGGGCGGAAAAGACCGACATCACCTACCCGGTGGAGCTGGCAGGCAAAGAGTACACCGCCCGGCTGTACAAGCTGGCCGTTACCGGCTACGAGGGCCGCACCAACACCCTGAACCTGTTTGACCTTGACACCATTGACGAGCGTATCGTCCATGACGGCATTGCCTTCGACAAGACCGCCATCGACAAGAACCTGACCCTCTTCCTCTACCCGGACGATTCCGATGAGGCAGGCCGCCGCCTGCGGGTGTACCAGCAGTACCTGATGGTCTCTGCCGGTGCTCAGCTCATTCTGGCCGAGTGTGCCGCCCGGGGCTGCGATTACCACGATCTGGCCGACTATGCCGCCATCCAGATCAACGACACCCACCCCAGCATGGTCATCCCGGAGCTGATCCGCCTGCTGGGCGAAAAGGGCATCGAATTTGAGGAAGCTGTGGAGATCGTCACCAGGACCTGCGCCTATACCAACCACACCATTCTGGCCGAAGCGCTGGAAAAGTGGCCCCGCGCCTATCTGGATGCCGTTGTTCCCCAGCTGATGCCCATTATCGAAAAGCTGGATGCACTGGCCCGCACCCGCACCAAGGAGGAGAGCCTTGCCATCATCGACAAAGACGACCGGGTGCACATGGCCCACATGGATATCCACTTCACCCACTCCACCAACGGCGTGGCGGCGCTGCACACCGAGATCTTGAAAAATTCCGAGCTGCACGGCTTCTATGAGCTGTACCCGGAAAAGTTCAACAACAAGACCAACGGCATCACTTTCCGCCGCTGGCTGCTGGAGTGCGACCCGCGCCTGACCGCCACGCTGGAGCAGCACATCGGCTCCGGTTTCCGCAAGGACGCGGCCGAGCTGGAAAAGCTGCTGGCGTTTGCCGACGACGAGACCGTGCTGAACGAACTGACCGCCGTGAAAAAAGCCAACAAGGCGGCCTTGGCGGAGTGGCTGCTGCGCACCCAGAAAGTAACGGTGAACCCCCATGCCGTGTTCGATATCCAGTCCAAGCGTCTGCACGAGTATAAACGCCAGCAGCTGAATCTGCTGTACCTCATCCATCAGTACCACGAGATCAAGGCAGGGCATCTGCCTGCCGTCCCGCTGGTGAGCATCTTTGGGGCCAAGGCGGCCCCAGCCTATACCATCGCAAAGGACATCATCCATGCCCTGCTGACCCTGTCTAAGGTCATCGCCGCAGACCCGGAGGTGTCTCGGTGGCTGCAGGTGGTCTTTGTGGAAAATTACAACGTCACCGCTGCCGAAAAGCTCATCCCGGCCTGCGACCTGTCCGAGCAGATCAGCCTTGCCTCCAAGGAGGCTTCCGGCACCGGCAACATGAAGTTCATGCTGAACGGTGCACTGACCCTGGGCACCATGGACGGTGCCAATGTGGAGATCAGCCAGCAGGTGGGGGAAGAGAACATCTATATCTTCGGCCAGACCTCCGATCAGGTCATCCATCGCTATGCCGTCGGCGACTACGATCCGGCCCAGTGGGTGGAGGGCGATGCCAACATCCGCCGTGCCATCCGCTTCCTCACCGGGCCGGAGATGCTGGCTGCGGGTCATGCCGAGAACCTGACCCGCCTGCACGACGAACTGATCCATAAGGACTGGTTCCAGACCCTGCCGGACTTCAACGCATACGTCGTGCGCAAGGGGCAGGCCCTCTGCGATTACGCCTGCGACCCCATGGGCTGGCGGCGCAAGTGCCTTGTGAACATTGCCAAAGCGGGCATGTTCTCCTCCGACCGCACCATTGCCGAGTACAACCGCGACATCTGGCATCTGGGCGAATAGTTTACGCAAGCTTTCCTATGGCAGTCGGAGCAGGCTCATCATGCCCCCAGAAAAGAGAAGCAGGGCGTTCCCGACGGGGAACGCCCTGTTGTGCATGATCTCTCGCTTGGTTGCGACCACGGCAGACTGGAAGAGTAATGACATAACAAACACAGCCCCACCTTGGCGAAGGAGAAGCCAAAGTGGGGCTGTATTCAATGAAGGAGAAATGAAGGGGATATCAGGTTACAGATCCAGCTCAAACTGTTCCACCGTAACAGTTGCTTTTCCATCGGCAGCAAAGGTGATGCCGTCGGCAGACTGAGGGGTGTAGATCCATACGGTCATGGTCTGCTCGCCATCGTTGACAAAAACTTCGATGCTGTTTTTATCCAGCAGGATGCGGAGCTTGAGCGCACCGTTCTGGCTGCGTACCTTGCAGCTGCGGGTATGCACGATGTCGGCACGGGAACCGGCATAGCTGCGATCCAGCGTCAGCTGCGAGGTGTAGGGGTCGTAGGTCAGGCTGGTGTGATGGTCTGCGTCAGCAGCCAGCTTCAGGGTAAAGGAACGGTATTCGCCGGGCTGCACCGTAACGGTCAGGTCCGCCACACGGCCCTTGATGCCTTCCAGAGAAGTTTCGCTTTGCACCGTCACATTTTCGTGGAAAGTGCGCTTGCCGTGGACGGCGTCCAGCTCCCGCACCGGGGCCTGAACAATGCGTCCGTCCTTGATATGCAGCTCTCGGGGGCAGATGGTCTGCCCGAACCACTTGCAGCCCTTGGGCTTATCCTCGGTGTCCGACCAGGTCTGCAGCCATGCGGTCATGATCCGGCGGCCATCCGGGGCAAGGGTGGTCTGGGTGGCGTAGAAGTCGATGCCGCCGTCCATCAGCTGCACATTTTCTTTCGTGAAAGTGTGGGTGGCTTCGTCGTAGCTGCCGATGAAGGCGATCACATTGTGACCATTGTGGAACTCGCCCTTGGGCAGCATCTCCATGGGGCCGAGCATCAGGATCTGTTTGCCGTCCAGTGGGAAGAAATCCGGGCACTCCCACATTTTGCCGTACTGATTGTTGCAGCGTTCCAGCACCGTGACAAAGTGCCAGTCGAAGCCGTCCTTGCTCTGGAACAGTGCCGCTGCGCCGCTGCCGTCCTCGGCCTGGCAGACGGTGACGGCGGAGTAAGTGCCGTCGGCCTCACGCCAGATCTTGGGGTCCCGGAAGTCGAACTTGCTGAAGCCCTCCGGCAGGTCTTTCTGGGTCAGCACCGGGTTGCAGGCAGGCTTTTCGTAGTTGAGACCGTCACCAATGGCAATGCTCTGGGTCTGGATGTCCCGCATCTCCCCATTGGGCTGCTTTTCTGCCACCACGCTGGTGTACATCAGCAGCTGCCTGCCGTCGTCCATCTCGGTGGCAGAGCCGGAGAAGCAGCCGGGGCCGTTATCCGCCGGGGAATCCGGGGCAAGCGCACAAGGCAGATACTCCCAGTGCAGCAGGTCGGTGCTGACGGCGTGGCCCCAGTGCATGGGCGCCCACCGCACATCGTAGGGGTTATACTGATAGAACTGGTGATACTTCCCCTTATAATAAGAGAAGCCGTTGGGGTCGTTGAGCCAGCCCACATAAGGAGTCATGTGGTAGGCAGGGCGTTCCGCCGGGGAGATCGCTGCTCCGTGTTCGGCCTCGTAGGCGCGGGCTTTTTGTAAAGTCAGATCGTTCATGGAATCCTCCAAAGGAAAGAATTCTTATGCGTAGTAAGCATCCAGATATTTCTGCATAATGCCCAGATAGTCGGACAGGCCGTAGGCTTCCAGCTTGCTCAGATATTCGTTCCACTCTGCATCCGTAGTGCCGTTCATGATCCAGTTCGCCTTCTGCGTATTCATGTAGGTCTGCAGATCTGCCTGCAGGTTAGAGACCTGCTCGGTGTCCTCGTTGCTCATAAAGACATTGGGATAGACATAATCGTTGTTCATATCCGGGGTGTAGATCTCCTTGATCCAGTCCAGACGGTACTGTGCATCGTCCGGGCAGGTAACGTATACACCATAGTAATCATCCAGAACCGCCAGAGGTCCACTGACACACTGCGCTTCACGGACTTCCACGGGAGAAGCATCGCCCAGAGGAGCGTGCTTCAGCATGGGCTCGCCCTTATCGTTGGTGGACAGTTCAAAAATGTTAAAGCCTTCCGCATCGCCGTAAGTACCCCAGTTGTTCTGCGGAGACTGGAGGGGGGCGTACATCTGATCCAGCCATGCACAAACCAGTGCAGGATTAGCCGCCTTTGCGGTGACAACGCATCTGCCGCGGGCAAAGCCGCTGGTGAAAGAGCCGTTCTGCGGAGTGATATTCCGGGTATCGGCGGTCAGGGCAGGCAGCGGCTCCCAGTCGGTCAGGTTGTCAATGTTGGCAACATCCCAGCTGAAGCAGACACCATAGCGGCCAGCCTTGCCCTTGGAAACATAGGTGGACCACTCCTGCGTGAAGCACTCCGGGTCAATGAGCTTCTCGGCATACAGCTTGTGCAGCCAGTCCAGACCATCACGGTAGCCCTGCTGGGTGGCGGCACAGATGACTTTCCGGTCGTTGGTAACGGCGATATGGCGATCCTTGTCAGCGTCGCCGTAGCCTTCGCCAAAGCCATTGATGAGGATGCTGGGGTCCTGATCGCCGTTGTTGACGATGCAGGACATGGGGATGATGTCGCCGTCAATGCCATACTCGGCCTTGATCGAAGCGGCGTTATCACGGAATGCCATCAGCACCTGCTCAAACTCGTCCACTGTGGTGGGCATCGACAGACCGAGGAAGTTCAGCCACTTGGTATTGATGAAGCTCATGTTGCCAATGGTCTGGATGGCGGTCTTTTCGGAGCCAAGCTGCTCGATCCAGGGCAGTGCCCAGATATGGCCCTCGCTGTCGGTGCACATGGTGCGGTACTCCGGGTACTTCTCAAAGACCTTCTGGAGATTGGGCATATTGTTGTCAATGTAATCTTCCAGATTGAGGATGACGCCCTGATCTGCGTAGCGCAGCAGATTGCTGTCGGTAAAATCAGCAGTAAAAACGAAATCCGTCAGGGTGTTGGGGTTGGACATATTCAGGGTGATCTTATCGCTCCACTGGTCGGACTGGATGGCGGTCCAGTCGATGTGCACATTGGTCTGCTCTTCCAGACGCTTGAAGATGGTGCGGTTGTTCGGCTCGGGTTCGCTACCCACAGGGAAGCTGGTCATACCGGTAAAGGTGACCTTTTCGGACAGCGGAAATGTAACGGCACCGGTCACGTCCACAGCTGCGGCAGCGGAATTGCTGCTGCCGGTGGATTTGCCGCCGCCACAGGCGGACAGAGCAGCGGCAGAACCTGCCAGAGCGCAGACCTTGAGGAAGTTGCGGCGAGAGATCAGCTTTTTCATGGTATTTTCTCCTTTTTCATGTTTCTTTTTTCGTGTAACAGATGAGCGTACCTGCTTATAAAATTCTGGAATATCCTCAGCCTTTAATGGAACCAGCCATGATGCCAGCATCAAAATACTTCTGGAAGAAGGGATACATCACCAGCAGCGGCAGACTGGAAATAATAATGGTTGCATATTTGAGCAGCTCTGCCATCTTCGCACGTTCGGCAGTACTCTGGATATCCGCGATCATGCCGGATTCCGGCTGGCTCTGGATCAGGATGGAACGCAGCACCAGCTGCAGCGGCTGCTTCGATGCGCTGTTCAGGTAGATCATGGCGTCAAAGTAGCTGTTCCACATTGCCACGAACTGCCACAGGGCCAGAACTGCCACCACCGGCATACAGACGGGCAGCAGGATCTTGAAGAAGTAAAGCATCTCGCTGGCTCCATCCACATCCGCAGCTTCGCGCAGCTCACGCGGGATGCCTTGATAATAGGTACGGGCAATGATCATGTTCCACACGCTGAATGCTCCCGGCAGAATGACCGCCCACATGGAATCCAGCAGACCCAGATTGTTGATGAGCAGGTAGGTGGGGATCAGACCGCCGCTGAAAAACATCGTGATCACAAACAAGGTGTTGAAGATCTTTTTGCCTTTGAAGTCCGGCAGCGACATGGGATAAGCGGCAAGCATCGTCACAGCTACCGAGATGATGGTGAAGATGATCGAGTAAAGTACTGCGTTCCTGAAGCCGACCCAGATCTGCTTGTCCGAAACGACACGCTGGTAAGCATCCAGACTCCACTTGCTGAAATCAAAGGAGATGCCCTTGTTTTGCAGAGTGACCGGGTCCATAAAGGACGCGATGACGATGTAGATCATCGGAACGATGATCGCCAGCAGGAACAAGCCCAGAAGTGCGTAGCCGCAGTACAGGATGATCTTATCTTGTCTGGTGTAGAGGGCCATTTTTGATTTTTTCTGTTTTGCCATGGTAAACCCCTCCTTACAAGCCCTTGCCATCGTTCATTTTGGCAACGACCTTGTTCACTGCGATCAGCAGAATGACGTTGACAACGGTGTTGAACAGACCAACTGCCGTAGAAAAGCTGTAATCGCCGTCCAACAGGCCCTTTTTATAAACGTACGTTGCAATGATCTCGGCAGTGTTCAGGTTCAGGTCGGTTTGCAGGGCATAGGCTTTTTCAAAACCGATGCTCATGATGTTGCCTGCCTGCAGGATGAACTGAATCACGACCATATCCTTAATGGCGGGCCACTCCACCGTCATGATCTGCTGGATCAGGTTTGCGCCGTCGATCATCGCAGCTTCCTTCAGATCTTTGCTGGCGTTAGAAAGGGATGCGGTGTACATGATGGATGCCCAGCCGGCACCCTGCCAGATGCCGCTGATGATGTAGATGGGGCGGAACGCTTCCGGCAGCGTCATGAAGTTGATGCTGGTGTGAAGCAGGCCGTTCACCGGGCCGGTGACACTCAGCAGCACCCGGACGATACCGCACAGCACGATGACCGAGATGAAGTTGGGCATATACAGCACCAGCTGCACCTTCTGCTTGATCTTCTTGCTCTCGATACGGTTGAGCAGGAATGCCAGCAGGATGGGGATCGGGAAGCCCCACAGCAGACCGTAGACGCTCAGCTTCAGGGTGTTGATCAGATAGCGCTGGAAGTCCGGCGAGGACATGAAGCGGGTAAAGTTTTTGAAGCCTACCCACTCGCTGCCCCAGATGCCCTTGAAAGGATTGTACTTCTGGAACGCGATCAGCACACCGCCCATGGGAGCGTACTTGAACACCAGCGTCAGCACCACGGCAGGCAGCAGGAACAACAGGTAAAGCTGCCAATGCCGTTTGATGTAGACCCATGTGTTGTGCAGCTTGCGTTCTGCTGTCAGCACAGCCGTTTCCGGCGAGGCCGTCTTTGCTTTCATGAATCATTCTCCTCCTTTTTGATTTGCTTGCCGTTTGATTTGTGTTTTACATTTGCACCTTTGAATTTTACGTTTTCATCGCTTCGATTGTGCAAATGTAAAACTCTGTAATTCATTTATACCACGCATGAAGGCGAATGTCAACGATAATTCATGGTATACATCAAAAATTATTGTGGATTTGTACAGATGCACAAATTCGAAAGTGCGTAAATATGCAAAATGATGATTTGCATTTTTGCATTTGACTAATTTGTGCATTTGCACTATACTGGAGTCATAAAGAATAAGATCCGTCGCCAGACTTTATCTATAAAAGAAAGAGGATGACTTATGGCAACCAAAGTCACCATTCAGGATATTGCAAACGAGCTGCAGCTTTCCCGCAACACAGTTTCAAAGGCCATCAACAACACCGGTGTGCTGGCAGATGCCACACGGGAGAAGATCCTGCGCAAAGCCGCCGAAATGGGCTATAAGCAGTTCGCCTATCTGCCGCTGTTTCAGGAAGACGCTGCAAAAGCAGCAGAGCCTTTCATTCTGCCGAGTGACAAACGGGAGATCGCCATGCTGACGACCCGGTTTCTGAGCAACTCTCACTTTTCCTCCATGATGCTGGATCGTTTCCAGTCGGAAATCGACCATCTGCACAGCGGCATGACCATTCATCGCATTTCTCCCATAGAGCTGAAAGAGAAAAAACTTCCATCTTCGCTCAACATCCAGCGCACAGCCGGCATCATCTGCTTTGAAGTATTCGACTATGACTACGCACAGATGCTGTGCGATCTGGATGTTCCGCTGCTGTTTGTAGACACCCCTGTGATGGAGATGCGCCCTCCTCTGAAAGCTGACCGCCTTTATATGGAAAACCGCATGGAGATCCAGAATGCGGTGGCCCACATGGTCCAGCGCGGCAAAAAACGCATCAGCTTTGCGGGGGATAAAAACCACTGTCAGTCCTTCTTTGAGCGTTATATGGCTTATAAGGATGCAGTGGAGCACTTTGGTCTGACAGAAGGCCTGAGCACCTGTGCGATGCCATCTGGACAGCAGAACTATCCGGTATCCCTGTACGAAACCATCCGTCGGTTCAAAACGATGCCGGATGCCTTTGTCTGCGCCAATGACTTTGTTGCCATGGATCTGGTCAAGGCATTGAATGAGCTGGGGTATTCGGTTCCCGATGATATCTGGGTCTGCGGCTTCGATGATAGTCAGGAGGCTTCCTACTTTGCCCCCCGTCTGACTTCGATCCATATCCATGGACAGATCATGGGCTACACCGCTGCCAATCTGCTTATGACCCGCATCGAAGAGCCATCGCTGAACTATCGCACCGTCTATACGGAAACCAACCTGATCCTGCGCGAATCCACAGGAGATTGAGCGAAAGGAGAACCCCCATGCGTGACCTGTGCAATACGGACAAGCCGTTGTTTGCTGTGCTGACGAAATTGACTTACAGTGCTTACCTGAACATCTTATGGCTCGTGTGCAGCCTGCCCATCGTTACCATCGGGGCTTCTACGACCGCATTGTTCTACGTCACGCTCAAAATGGCGGAAGATCGGGACGATGGTCTGACCCGGATGTTTTTTAAGGCGTTCCGGGAAAATTTTAAGCCCGCCACAAAACTCTGGCTTATCCTGCTGGCAGTCGGCAGTTTCCTGGCTGCGGATGGCTTTGTGCTGCGCCGAATGTGGAGCGAAAACATTTTCTGGACGCTGCTCACGGCAGTGCTTATTGGTGCGGCAGTTCTGTACGGCATCGTTCTGCTGTATGCCTTTCCTCTGCTGGCACGGTTTGAAAACACCACCTTCGGCATCCTGAAAACAGCGTTTCTCGTGGGTGTCCGGTATCTGTTTTGCACCCTGCTGATGGCGGCGATCTATGGCATCATGGGGTACGTCATCGTGTTTGTGTTCACGCCCGCATTCCTGCTGGGCATGGGTTTCTGCGCCATGCTCTGCTCCTTTCTGATGCTTCGGATCCTCTATCTGATCGGTGGAGACCCTGATGCAGTACACGAGGAATACGACCATGACAAAAACTGACCGGGATACGCTCCGCTCCCTCCATGGGCGCAAAAAGTGGGAGCACATCTGGGCATATTACAAGCTGCCCATTGCGATCGTGCTCATCGTCGTCTATATCCTCGGGTATGCAGCCTACCGCCATGTGACGAAAAAAGAGGATGTGCTTTACCTTGGTCTGGTAAACATCACTGCCGGGTCTGATCTGACGGAACAGCTTACCACCGGCTTTGCCGAGGCGCAGGGTCTGACCAAAAAGCAACAGGTCGATCTGCTGTCCGGCTTGCTGCTCAGCGAAAGCGAACACGCAGAGGAGCAGTATGTATATGCTTCGGAGATAAAGCTGCTGGGTGCAGTCAGTGCCCAGCGGTTAGATGTTGTTCTGATGGACGAATATGCACGGGATCGACTGTTGGCAGATGATTATTTTCTCGATCTGCGGACACTGGATGCATCTTTCCATGCACTGTCGGGTTTGAACGCCGGTGGGACCGTGCTGGATATTTCGGACACGCCGTTTGTCAGGCAGGCAGGTTTTTCTGGCAAGGTCTATCTTGGGGTGGTGCAGAATGCACCGCACCCGGAGCGTGCAGCCGCTTACATTCATTATCTGTTCCAGCGGTGATCGTTGGGTTTCACATCAAGAATAAGGAGAAGTATCATGGACATTGTAACGATTGGTGAAGTTTTGATCGACCTGACCCAGACCGGCAAGGATGAACGCGGCATTCCTCAGTTTGCCGCAAACCCCGGCGGCGCACCGGCCAATCTGGCTGTGGCTGCTTCCAGACTGGGCGCACAGACCGCCTTTATCGGCAAGGTGGGTGCGGATGCCTTTGGCCGCTACCTGAAAGAGGTTCTGGCAGAAAACAAGGTGGATGTTTCCGGCATGGCGGTGGATGCAGACCATCCCACCACCATGGCAGTCGTGTCAGTGGATGCCACCGGTGAGCGGGATTTCAGCTTTTACCGCAGTGCCAATGCCGATGTGATGCTGAGCAAAGAGGACATCCCGGAAGAAACTCTCAAAGCGGCAAAGATCGTGCATTTCGGCTCGGTCAGCCTGACCGCCGACCCTTCCCGCACCGCCACGCTGGATGCTGCCGCCCGCGCCAAAAAGCTGGGTGCTGTCATCACTTATGACCCCAATTACCGTGCCAACCTCTGGAAGAACAAAGAGGATGCCATTGCCCAGATGAAGGCTCCCCTGCCGCTGGTGGATATCTTGAAAGTGTCCGATGAAGAACTTCCCCTGCTCACCGGCACCACCGACTGCGAGAGCGGCACGGCACAGCTGGCACAGAACGGCATCCGACTGATTTTTGTCACCTTGGGTGCAAACGGCGTATTCTACCGCTTTGGGGAGAAAACTGGTCATGTGGCAGGCGTTCCCTGCAAGGTGGGCGACACCAACGGCGCAGGGGATACCTTCTTTGGGGCGGCACTGTCCAAACTCTGCAAGGAGGAGCTGGACACCCTGACGGTGGACAAGCTGGAAGGCATTCTTGCCTTTGCCAACAAAGCGGCCAGCATCACCACCAGCCGCCACGGCGCGATCCCCGCCATGCCCACCCTTGCAGAAGTGGAGGGCTGACCTATGGCAGCAAAACAGGAATTTGAGTCCCGGTTTGCCAAGCACAAGGATGAACTAGAATGGCTCTTCATGGAGCTGTACCGCGACCGTGAAGCCCTGCACACGCTGGAAGCCGAAATGGAACAGGCGTGGAATGCCCGCAGCGCCGAGCTGAAAGCACTGGACAAGGCACGCTCTGCCGACCCGGACTGGTACAAGCGTGGCAATATGTTCGGCATGACCATGTACACTGACCTCTTTGCCGGAAATTTGAAAGAACTGGCCAAGAAGCTGCCCTACCTGAAAGAGCAGAAGCTGACCTATCTGCACCTGATGCCCCTGCTGCAGATGCCCCACCCCCACAACGACGGCGGCTATGCGGTGGAGGATTTCGACACCGTAGACCCTGCCCTTGGCACGAATAAAGACCTCGAAAACCTGACCCGGGAGCTGCGGAAAGCCGGCATCAGCCTGTGTCTGGATTTCGTCATGAACCACACCGCCAGCACCCACCGCTGGGCCATGGCGGCAAAAGCTGGCGACCCGTGGTTTCAGGCCTATTACCACCTCTATGATGACCGCACCATCCCCGACCAGTACGAGCAGACCGTGCCGCAGGTGTTCCCCAACACCGCCCCCGGCAACTTTACATGGTGCGAGGAGATGCACAAGTGGGTGCTGACCACCTTCCACGACTACCAGTGGGATCTGAACTATGCCAACCCGGCGGTGTTCGTGGACATGACCAAGAGCATCCTGCATCTGGCAAACCTCGGCGTGGAAGTGTTCCGTATTGACGCCGTGCCCTACATCTGGAAGCAGCTGGGCACCACCTGCCGCAATCTGCCCCAGGTGCACACCATCGTGCGGATGCTCCGGATGGTGCTGGAATGTGTCTGCCCGGCGGTCATCCTCAAGGGCGAGGTGGTCATGGCACCCAAGGAGCTGGCTGCTTACTTCGGCACCCCGGAAAAGCCGGAATGCCACATGCTCTACAACGTGTCCACCATGGTCAACCTGTGGAGCGCACTGGCAAGCCGGGACACACGGCTGCTGAAAGCGCAGTTGGATGCTCTGCACGCCCTGCCGGACAACTGCTGGTTCGTGAACTATCTGCGCTGCCACGATGATATCGGCTGGGGTCTGGACGAGGCCGTGGAGAAGCGACTGGGCATTGACCCGCAGAAACACAAGGAATATCTGTACCACTTCTACGAGGGCAATTTCCCCGGAAGCTGGGCAAAGGGCGAGCTGTACAATTACGACCCTGCCACCGGCGATGCCCGGAGCTGCGGCACCACTGCCAGCCTGTGCGGTATCGAACAGGCACTGGAAAAGGACGATAAAACCGCACTGGACTATGCGGTGAAGCGCGACCTGCTGCTGCACACTGCCATGGCATTCTTGCAGGGCTTTCCCATGCTGAACTGCGGGGACGAAATTGCACAGCTTAATGGCTGGGACTACAAAAACGACCCTGACCGTGTGGAGGACAGCCGTAACCTGCACCGCAGCAAATTCAACTGGGAGGACGCAAAGCAGCGCACCCGAAAGGGCACACTGCAAAACCAGCTGTGGCAGGGCATGGAAGAACTGCGCAAAATGCGTGCAGACGAGTGCTTCAGCCCGGATGCGTGGGTGACCACATGGGACAGCCATAACCCCGGCGTGCTGGCACTGGTGCGCAAGCGCGGCGAGGAAACGCTGGTGGGACTGTTCAACTTTACCGAGTACCCGGCAGGGGCCAGTCTGGACGCTCTGGGCGGTGAGTATCACACCCCGGAGGGCACTTCCGTCTGGCTGGCGGATGTGGAACTGGAACCCTATCAGGCGCTGTTGGTAAAAAACAAATAAGCAAAACGAGCCCATCTGGCTCTCTCTTTTTGCCAAAGTTTTCAGCGTGTTTTCTTGCACACTGCCGAAAGTAGCGTGTTTTCAAAAGTTCGCGTTTGCGCAGCGCAGCGGAGCAATGAAAGCCCCAGTGGGGCTTTTAAGCGACAGAACGGTCTTGCGTAGCAAGATGGAGGGGCCTTCCCCCGACAAGTTCACCTGATACCAATGCCGGGATCGCATTAGGCTGTACCACATCCCGCAAACGCAATTCGCCGATGTACCGGCGATTACTCAGCATCCGCTGAATTGTGTTATAGGACATCTCTCCGCCCATCGAATTTTTGATGTTGTGCGCCTTCAACCAATCCCGCAGGTCAGTCATGGTCGCACCGTCCACATACTTCTGGAACGTCTGCTCCACATACGGAGCCAGCAGCGGGTCTGGCTGGTAATGCCGGGTCTCATCGATCATGTATCCGAACGGAATCGTGCCGCCATTATAAATACCCTTGAGAGCATTTTCGGTCATGCCACGCACGACCTTTTCGGACAGGTCAGCCGAGTAATATTCGGCATAGCCCTCCAGCACCGACTCCAGAATAATACCCTCCGGGCCAGCCGAAATGACTTCCGTTGCCGACACCAGTTTCACGCCGTTTCGCTTCAGCTGAGTCTTGTACCGGGCACTGTCGTAGCGGTTCCGGGCAAAGCGGTCGAGCTTCCAGACAATGATGATGTCAAAAATGCCACGCTCACTGTCCTTGATCATCTGCTGGAACTGCGGGCGGTTGTCCGTTTTTGCAGAAACGGCACGATCGATGTAGTGTTTGACCACCGTAAAGCCGTTCTTCTCCGCATAGGCGGTGCATTCCCGGATCTGACCTTCAATGGATTCTTCACGCTGACTGTCAGTAGAATAGCGGGCATAGATCACGGCGGTCACGGCAAGCACCTCCCATTTACACGTCATTGAACGGTGGAGCGTTCTTTCAAAGCAGTGTTTCGTATAATGTATATACCACAGTTTTTAACTGAATGCAAGACTTTTTCCCAAATAAAAGCCGCCCTCATTCTCAGATTGTCCAGTTCTGGCATGCCGACTGCAGATCCACCATGTGGGCATACAGTCCCTTCCGGGCGTACAGCTCTGCCGGGCTGTCCTGCTCGGCCACGATGCCGCCCGACAGCACCACCACCTGATCCGCACCGGCTACGGTGCGCATTCGGTGAGCAATAATGAGAACCGTTTTATCCTTGATAAGTCGTGACAGTGCTTCCTGAATGGCAGTTTCGTTTTCCACATCCAAGCTGGCGGTGGCCTCGTCCAGCAGGATGATGCCAGAAATACCATGAGCGCAGTAAGAACCGTAATTTTCATTTCGACTTTACTTTCTCTCCTTCACGTCCGCAAATATGGCAGATCATTGCATTCCCGCGTCGGGGTATTTGATGAGGCCATACAGCGAGGAGCATCTCCCATGTATTGTTTCAAAGTACGGTAACGATCAGGGCTGTCAGCGCGGCGATCGCGGCAAACAGCGGCATTCCGTGCAAAAACGATTCGATATGCTTTTTCGGATCCTGATAGTATTTCTTCTCCGGCAAAAACGAGAAACGGATGCGTTTTGTACTGCGCCACCAGAGCAGATCGATCACAAGGAGATCGAACAGGCCCAATCCCTCGCCGAATGCAAGGAAGTACCAAAATGCTGACAGGTAATTGTTTAGACCCAGCACACTTTTCAACGCAAGCCCCAAAACGGAAAACACCACTGTAAACAAAAGAAGATTACTGAGCAAAATGGCAGCGGTGGATTTTGCCTTCGGAACTGCTTGCCCAAGCTGAGGGTCGCTTTGCACACGGGTCTGAACCTCATCGGGATAGGAACGCAATCCGATGAGATTTTTCCTGTCCGTGCCTGTTCCGAGAAAGCATACGCCCCAATACAGAAAATAAAATACAGCGGCGATCATGATTTTCATATATATCTACGCTCCCATTCCATTTGCCGACCATCTCCGCTCCTGACGAACGCTTTTCATACCAATCTGCCTCCCCGCTATTTTTTGACCTTCATGCAGAAATCGCAGCGGTCATTTCCGCGCCCCAGCGTTTTTGTTCGGTGCCAAATGAGCTTCGGATGAAGACCGGTGTAGCTGATGTCATCACTGTCGCAAAAGCAGCGGCACAGCTCCGGGCATCCGTATTCTGTGCAGGTGTCGTGATAGGGACACTTCATCATATCCACACGCCAGACGCCGCTGCCGGTCTGCAGTTCTTTTGGGGCAAAGCCCGCCGCCGGGCCGAAAATGCTCCGGGTGGATTTGACGAAAACGCCGGGAACAAGGCGATAAAGCCCCGGTATGTGCAGCAGGGCGGCAAGCTGTTTGTGGCTCGTTCTCGCCAAGCGCTCCACATAGCCGTGAACGGTTTGCAGTGCCTCCTCTTTCGGCATGACCCGCTGCAAGGTCTCGTAGGCCGAAATGCCCGGCAAGATCTGCCGCTTGAGGTGGTATTGCTTTTCCTTGCTTGCACCCGCATTTTCAGCCAGCAGCGCATTCAGGCGCATATCAAAAGCGGCGTTCAGCTGCTTTGCCTGCTCAGGAAAACGTTGTGCCGCAGTCTCCCGGAAATCACGGGAAAGATAGGTTTTCTTCCTCTTCATCGTCCGTTACCCTTTCTTTTTGTACCCGCAGTCGCAGTAGGACCCACCGGAGGCAAGGGTGTACTGCCGCACAAAGTCGGTCACGCCGCCCGCTTCGCTCATTGTGTAGTCCAGACGGCACAGGGCGGGGGTCAGGTCGTACAGACCCAGCTCCTTCATCAGCACACAGATGCCGCACTTGGTAAAGCGTCCCTCGTAGCCGCTGCCATCCGGGTATTCGTAAAACTCCATGTTCCACGAGTAGGGGTTGCGGTCGGCGGCTTTCAGAGTGGCGGTTGCCTTCATAGCGGCAATGTCCTTTGCGGTAAACTTGCTTTTTCCGCTTTTGCGGCAGAACCACTGCATGGGCTTTGTCATCATGGATCTTGCATAGTAATCCGTCAGCCTGTCCACCTCCGGGCGCTGCGGCATGGAGAGAATGAACGCGCCGACCATGGCGCAGTTGACGATGTTCATCTTGAAGCGGTCCGCTTTTTCAAACTCCGGCAGCCTGCGGATGATCTGCCGGTATTGCGGCTTTGCCTTTTTCGTGATGGCTTTTGCGGTAGCTGCATCATAGCCCAGCACAGTGGTCAGCTGCTTTTGAAAGGAGCCGGCAAACAGCGCCCACATCCCAAAGGGCATTCCGGTGTACTTCATTGCAGATACCTCCCGGCTTCCGCTTCCAGTGCCTGCCATACCGGGTAGGCTGCGCCATGTTCATCGAAAAATTTCTTGAGATCCCGGTTCAGCGCACTCATTTCGTCGATGACGTTCATGGCATGGTCGGAGGCGCAGAGCTTCCCCAGCGAGGTGGCACACATCAGCTTGAAAAAGCGCAGGCAGGTCTTGCGGTACTTTTCCCCTTCAAAGTCCGCATCCTCCTTGGGCAGAATGGCGTGCCCGGCATTTCTGATGGCGCGGTATCCCTCGATGTTAGCATCCAGCAGACGGTTCAGGTATGCAGTATCTCCCCTGAGCTTTTTCAGGTCGCCGTCTGTCTTATAGCAGGCAAAGGCCGCAGGCATCACAAACGCGGCATGGCAGAGCAGATAGTCCTCCATGTTCGGCTCGTAGACGACCTTATATTTCGTGCCATAGAAGATACGCCCAATCAACTGTTTATTGGAGGTTGCACCCGTCAGCTGCCCAATGGTGATCTTTTTTAGGTCGATGGAGACCACCCGGTCAGCCTCCCGATGCCCCGCAGAAAGCGCAAAGGCAAACAGGACGTTCTTCCCCGGCAGCGCCGCCGCCAGTGCCCTCGCCTGCACATTGTTCCCCACAAAAACGATGTTCTTCGTCCGGTTCGCCCGCAGCATGTCCAGAACGGAATCCAGCTGTGTATAGCGCAGGACCACAAAGATCACATCGTACTTTGCATCCGGCGCAAGCTCCGTCACCACCGGAATGCGGCTGACCGAGGTGCGGAGCGAAAATTTGTCCTTGATCCGCAGGCCGTTCTGCTTGATCTCCGCAGCCCAGTTTCCCCGCGCAAGCAGAGTGACATCCTTTCCGGCGCGCAGCAGATTTCTTGCCAGATTGCACCCCAGAACGCCTGCACCATATACCAGAATTTTCATAGCTTGCCTCCAAATCCGATCTTCACGATCTGCATTTTCATCCCGTTGTCCCCGACCTTGGCGAGAAATCGGAAAAAGCCGCTGACGGAAAGGTCTTTCCGATCACTGTACTGTCATCATTGTCGCCAGCGCCGCCGCTATGGCTGCCATACCTACCGTACCGAAAAGCCACTTTTTCTGCTTGTCTTTTGCAGTAATGTAGGGCTTCAGATCCTCCGTTCCGGGGATCGTCCATGCGTTCGTGTGCCCCACCCAATAGCCGTCAACCAACAGGCGGTCCATGAGATTCATAACAGACAAGATAACGAGCAACTGCCAGAAACCCTGAACAAAGCCCTTTGCACCGTTTATCCCATAGACACAGACCAGCACATAGCCGATATAGCCGGGGACGCATACCGCTTTGAAAATCAAAGCATTTCGCTTTATTTTCTCGTGTGTTGTAAGTCCCAGCTTCACGCACCGCTGCTGCACCGCCGGGCTGTAAAGATGCACCATCCCAACAGCCCCTTTGCGGATGCCCGCAGCGCAGACGAGAACCAACAGGATTCCCAGCCCAAGACCTTCCAGAATCACCTGTAAAAGCATTACTTATTCCTCCTGTATCCGTTTTCATCCCGGTATTCGGGATGTTCCTTTACGTATGGATCCTTATCGCCGCAGATGGTATAGTCGCATCGGCAGCCGTCCACGCAGGTGGTCGTCCGCACGAGCTTGGCATGGAGCAGTTCCATGGATGCATAGTCCACATTGCACAGGGCAGGCATAATGTCCGTAAATCCGAACCGCTTGGCAAATTCCGCCGCCGGACACGCCGTAAATTCATAATAGATGGGCTTGCCGTTTTCGTAAGGCGCAACATCCATCTCGTAATCATGCCATGTGTCACAGTGCTTTTGGGTGGTGCTGAACGCCCGATACATCAGCTTTTTCCAGAATGGCTTGTTGATGTCAACGAAGCGCAGCTCCGGAAGGACGGCAGTATCAGATTTTCTTCGATCTCTTCCATTTCGCGGAATGTGACCACATCCCGGCACACATCGTAAAAGCACATGATGGCGATGCAGTCGTAGGTTCCGCCCATGCCGTTGTGAAAATTCTTCCTGCCGCCCAAATCGGTGCGCCAGTCGGAAAGAAGCTCTGCGTATTTCAGCTGCACCTGCTCCCATATCACTTCGCGCTCCGCCCCCGGATAGTGCAGAGCGATTTTCGCCAAAATTTCTTTTTTGCAGGGCGTGGAATACAGCACATGGCAGCTACGGTCAATTTGTAATTCGCTGTCCTTCATCTTCCCACGCCTTTCAGAAAACCGCTCTTTGCATTTTCTTCGGTGTCGTCCGATTCGTCGTAGGCATCATAGGGTGCCGATGGGTCGTGTACTCGTTTTTTGAATGGTGAACAGCGCTTGTCTTTGTGGGCAAACGCAAAGGCAAAATTGTCCGTCCATCCCGTGTGACCGGTGATGAAATATGGATGCAGCCCACGTGCGCGCAGTTTCCGCTCCAGCTCCGCCAGTGACTGCACAGCCAGCTTATTGTCCTCCGCCAGCGAGGAAATGAAGCTGTAACCGCCGTCCGCACCAAACCACAGTGTGTCGCCGATAAAAAGGTACTTATCGTCAATGAGGTAGACCATATGTCCCCATGTATGACCGGGAACCAGAAAACACTCGATCCTGACGCCGTCAATGTCAAGTACCTGCCCATCGTGCAGCAGTACCTTTTCGTTGTTGATCGTGACCCGCGGCAATTTATAGAGATGACAGATGACTTTTCGCCGCTCCTCGCCGGTGAGATACCGGTTCTCGATCTCGCCGATGTACAGCTTCGCATTCCGGAACAGCCCCGGACCGTCTGCTTCCACCGCACCCACATGGTCGGTGTCCTGATGGGTGATAAGGATATGGTGTATCGACTTCGGATCAATCCCAAGCCAGCTCATTTTTTCGGCAAGGCGGTCGTAGTTATATCCCGCATCGACCATAATGGTCGTATCGCCTTTGCGGTAGAAGAAGATGTTCGCCACCCATTCGCGCACGCAGGCAACATTCTCGTCGATCCAGCCGGTGTTCAAAGGCTTGAAGATTTCCTTGCCCCGGTACATCCAGCTCATTGCTTTTCTTTGAAATTCCGTTGCCTTTTTCGACATGATCGCACCTCATTTCTGTGCTGTGATGCACAGTCAGCCCTTTTTATTTTTGTGGTTCTGGATCTTACAAAATCCTGCTTGCTCCAGATACGTTTTACCGTTCACAATGCAATGCTTTTTACCAGATGCGCCCACTGCTCCGGGTGACAAGCCAGCAATTCCTCGTGCTGCAAGTTCTGCTCATGGAGAACAGGATGTGCAAAATGCTGCTGATACCGGGCACGATATTTTGCGCCCATTTTCAGGGCGTAAAAAATATGGATCTCGGTACCGGGTACATGGATCTTATCCGGCAGCGGAGTGATAAGATCGGAATAGAACTGATTTTTACAGCTCTGCATGGTCACATAAGGGCGGGCCTCACCGAACATTTTCAGAAAGGCTTTGACATAATCCCCCGACTCTTTGGCACGCTTGTCCAGACGCTTTTGGAGAAATTTTGCCTTGAACTTTCCGTCCCGCACCACAGGGTAGATCAATGGCAGCAGAAAATCAGTCTGCAATCTTGCCGCCAGCGGCGATGCCTGATCCAGATCGGAGCTGCCCAGAATGCCACAGTCCATGTGGATGTTCTGCCGTGCCGCCAGCAGCCCCACAAACGAGCCGCCCAGAGAGCAGCCGTAGGCCGCCCGGATGTGACCGCCGCAGTGGGTCTTGAGGTAGGCCTCGATCTTTTCGGTCTCCTCCAGCATGGTGGGAAATTCGGTCTGTTCAGTCTCATCAAAGCCATCGTAGCTGACGCACAGCACCCGGAAGCTGTCAGCCAGAAGCGGGATCACCGCACCGAAATTGCTTTTCCAATGGCAACAGGTGCCCGGCAGCAGCAACAGCACCGGGGCATCCTCTGCACCAAAATGGTAGATCTTCATCCTGATACGCTCCTTCTCTATTTATTTTCCACCTGTAAATAGAAGAGATCTATTTCTTCGTATAGGGCAGAGTTTTGAGTTAGACAAAGCTAACTTTTTCATTCTATAAAAAGCCGCTTCTCAGCGGTCCTTCTGCCAAAATAATACGCCCTGCCGTCTCCTCTGTCAAGAAGTTTAGGCATTTTCAGAGATTTTGAAAAAGATTTCGCTTTCGGGAACCCCCAACCGTCACCCCAGTGCCACATCCAGCACCATCATCACGCTGAAGCCCACCGCAAAAAACACCGTGCCAACGTTGGAGTGCTGCCCCTGCGACATTTCCGGGATCAGTTTCTCCATCACCACATACAGCATGGCTCCGGCTGCAAAGCTGAGCAGATAGGGCAAAGCGGGCACCACGATGCCTGCCGCCAGAATCGTCAGCACTGCCCCGATGGGCTATTCACGGTTGTTATCAACGAATCAAATCGTGAATTGCGATGGCAGGGTGCGTCCTATTCAGGGGCGCACCCTGTTTTTGTGGCTATTTTTACCATCACATAAATTTGCACTGCCGTTGCCATAGCAACCGACAAAGGAAAGTGAATTTGATAAAATGCTCTGCGGTTGGTTATTGCTAACTAACTACCACAACCAAAGAACCATTGATTGATCAAAGGAGTTTTCCATGAAAAAGATTTCTCGTCGTTCGTTTATCACTGCCATGGCTGCTGTAAGTGCAGCCGGTGTTCTGGCCGCCTGCGGTTCTTCTTCAAGCAGCACGGCTTCTTCTGTGGCTTCTTCCGCTGTATCCAGCGAAGCAACTTCCTCTGCCGCATCTATGGATGAGACCGGCACCCACACCGTCATCGACCACGGCGGCAATGAGGTCGAAGTCCCCAACAAGGTCACTCGTGTGGTCATCGACCAGATCCCCATCCTGTCCACCTACATGGCCTATTTTGAGGGCAGCGCACCCTATATCGTGGGCTATTGCGGCTCCTTCAAGTCGGTCATTTCCGACACCGTGCTCAAGAACATCGCCCCGGAGCTGATGGAATCCAGCGACACGGTCTATGCGCAGAGCGACCTCAATATTGAGGAGATCATGAAGCTGAACCCGGATGTCATCCTGTACAATGCAGGCAATTCCTCCCATGCAGAAATCCTGAAGGCCAGCGGTATTCCCTCGATCGGCTTTGCCACCGTGGGTGCTTCCACCGAGGCTGACCCGCTGGAGCGCTATGAGGAGTGGCTGAAACTGCTGGAGGATATCTTTGGCGAACCGGGCAAGACCGAGGCCTTTGTGGCTGCCGGTGACGAGATCGTGGCCGATGTGGAAGCCCGCATTGCGGATATTCCTGAGAGCGACCGCCCCAGCGCCCTGATCCTGTGGAAGTACTCGGACGGTGTGCCGCAGGTCTCCGGAAACGGCACTTTCGGTACCTACTGGATGAAGCATCTGGGCGTGACCGACAAAGCGCTGGAAGCCACCGGTTTTGCCCAGACCAGCATGGAACAGGTCTACAGCTGGGATCCGGACATCCTCTTCCTCGATGGCCCCGGCCTGCAGCCCCTGCGCACGGAGAATGTGCTTTCCGGCAACGTGGATGGTGCCGACTTCTCCACGCTGACCGCCGTTCAGAACGGCCGCGTGTACAACACCACCCTCGGTATGTGGAACTGGTTCACCCCGAACCCGGATGCCCCGCTGGTACTGGCATGGCTGGCCTGCAACACCTACCCGGACGCTTTCGCAGATTACCCGCTGGGCGATACCATCAAGGAATATTACAAGACATGGTACGGCTACGATGTGACAGATGACGAGTTGGAGGAAATGCTGCTGTACTGATGAAAGATACCATCTGGATCAAAAAAGGCCGGTTCACTCCTCTGGCCGTGGTGTTGATGTTCGCTTTTCCCCTTGTGACCGCACTCATCTGCCTGTGCTTTGGGCGAATGAATGTTCCGGTAGGCGAAGTTCTCACAGCTTTGCGCACTGCTCTGACGGGTGAGAGCACCTCAAATGTACAGAACTACTCCATCGTCATCAATCTGCGGCTGCCCCGCATTCTAATGGCCATCATCGTCGGCGCAGGTCTGTCTTGTGCAGGCAATACCTATCAATCCTTATTCTCCAATCCGCTTGCCACACCGGATATTTTGGGTGTAACCAGCGGCACCTGTGTGGGTGCAATTCTTGCTATTATCCTGTCTTGCAGTATTCTGGAAACGCAGCTCATCGCCTTGGTCTTTGGCCTGATTTCCGTCTGTTTTACTCTGAAAGTCGCAGGCAAGAGTGATGGGCGTTCGATGGTTTATCTGGTGCTGGCCGGTACGATTGCATCCTCTCTGTTCAACGCACTGGGTTCGCTGTTGAAATATACTGCCGATCCGCAGGACAAGCTGCCGGAGATCACCTACTGGCTCTTGGTCAGCTTTACCAGTGCCAGTTACCAAAAGATCCTGATTGGCTGCCCACTTATCGTTGCGGGAATCATCATCATCTATCTGCTGCGCTGGCGGCTGAACATCCTTTCACTGAGTGATGACGAGGCTCGTGCCAGCGGCATCAACATCAAACAGACCCGGATGCTGTTTATTGTTGCATCTACGCTGGTCACGGCTTCAGCCGTTTCCATGTGCGGTCAGGTGGGCTGGATTGGTCTGCTGATCCCGCACGCATCCCGGATGCTGGTTGGAAGCAACAACCGTTATGTGGTGCCCCTCAGTCTCAGTCTGGGAGCCAGCTTTATGATCCTGATCGATACCCTGTCCCGCAGCATCAGCATTATCGAGCTGCCTCTTTCCATCCTCACCGCTATCATCGGTGCACCGGCGTTTATTTCTCTGTTGAATAAAACAAGGAGCAATCTGCAATGATCTTAGAAGTGCAGAACGGTTGCTTCGGCTACCCGAAGCAGCCTGTGATTCTCGAAAATATCAATTTGCGTCTGGAAGAAGGTCACATCCTTGCGATTCTTGGTCCAAACGGCATTGGTAAAACCACCCTGCTCAAGTGCATGATCGGTCTGCTGCCATGGTACAGCGGCAAGACCCTGCTTTACGGGAAGGACATTCACACCCTCAAACCGAAGGATGTCTGGAGTACCATCTCCTACATTCCGCAGTCTCGCGGCTTCGCTTTTTCCTACACCGGTCTGGAAATGGTTCTGCTGGGGCGCAGTGCACATCTCGGGACCTTTCAGCAGCCCGGCAAAGAGGAAATCGAAATGGCGGAAGCCATGATGGAACGGGTGGGGATCACCCGCCTTGCCAACAAGGACTGCAACCGGATGAGCGGCGGTGAACTGCAAATGGTGCTCATCGCCCGTGCCCTCATCAATGAGCCGAAGCTCATCATTCTGGACGAGCCGGAAACCGGTCTGGATTTCCACAATCAGATCTTAGTACTGAATATGGTGGAGCGGCTGGCGCATGAATCCGGCATCAGTGCCATCATGAATACCCACTATCCCACCAATGCCATGAGCGTAGCGGACGAAGCCCTGATGCTGAACCGCAAAGGCGAATTTTTCTACGGTCCAGCTGCGGAGATCTTGAACGAGGAGAACATCTCGTATTCTTTTGATGTTCAGGTGCTGGTGGATGAACTGCATTATCAGGGGCGGTCGGTGCGCAGCATCGTTCCGGTTGCTCTGCGGGAGGAAACTGCTGTATGAACAATGTCCCTTTTACACTTTCCCAGGTTCGCCCGATCCGGGATGCTATGACCGTTTCCCGACCTTCCGGACTGGGCTATGGAGTGCCGGTAACATGGTTTTCCTTGGGCGCAGGCACTTCTATTACCCCGGAATACTATGACTGCACCACTCTTTATCTGGGTGGTGAGGGAAACGGCAAGTTTCTTCTGGGAGTCGATGGGCAGGAAGTGTCTGTCAAACCCGGAGAAGTGCTGTATGTACCGCCGAAAACACTGTGCGGCACAAAAACCAACAGTGGAATGATCTATACCGAAATCATTTTGAAAAAGGAGAATTTTACCATGAACAACATCATCAAGGCAGGCCAGCCCACCGAACTGAAGAACCTCATTTCTTATGAAGAGGGCAGCATCGCCAATCTGGACATCGCTCATGCAGACAACATGAAATTTGTCCTGATGGCTTTTGACGAGGGCACCGGCCTGACTCCGCACCGCGCTCCCGGCAATGCCATCCTGACCGCCCTCGAAGGCAAGGCCATTATTGGCTATGAGGGCAAGGATTACGAACTGAACGCAGGCGAGAGCTTCCGCTTCGATAAGAACGGCCTGCACAGCGTTACCGCACAGGGCAAATTCAAAATGAGCCTGCTGCTGGTCATCGAATAAGCGATTTTCTGTTTCATAACTGACGCAAAGAACCCGTCTGGACGTACCAGACGGGTTCTTTGCGTCTGCCAGATTCAGCAGTAGTAGAGGAACGAACGCAGGCGGCTCCATGCAGTTTCATCCCAGTCGTTATCAAGGGAAATCTGGAACAGCGGAGCCCGACAGGCATCGTGCAGGCCGCGCATATCCAGAATCATCGCTGTATTTTCATACCGGGGTGCAAGGGTCAGCACTGCATTGGTACGGTTAGAAAGCTCCACGGCCTTGGCGTACCGATATCGACCGTTCCCGCCTGAAAAATTCGGCAAGGCAGAGTCCGCAATGAGGAACAGTGTTTCAGCGTCTTCCGCAAAGGCACTGTGCGCTCCAAGTTCATTACCAAGGGTCTGCATCTGCCTCTGCATCTGGTCAAGCCAACCAGCCGATGGTTTGTTTTCATCCAAATTGTCTTTCCACAGAAACCAGAGTGCCTCGCTGAGTGGGGCGCGAAGCACCTGTTCGCCTTCGGCTTCCAGCGCGGCAAGTACGCCGTTGTCCAGTTCTGTCAGGCAGAGCGGCGTACCAACAGCGGCAATGCGGCGGCCTTTTGCGGGAAGTGTGCCGATTTCTCTCGCTGCGGTGTGCAGCTGCTTCCAGTCGGGCAGAGCATCCCACTGTGCTGCCATGTCTGCACGTTGGTCTACCGGGGCGGCATAGAGGATATCTCCCGCCAGCAAAGTGCGGAAGAGAGCATCACGGTTCTGCGCCATTTCGGGCAGTGTTTCCAGCATTGGGCTGACCAGTTGAGCATTCAGCTCTTTTCTGCGGTCCAACACAGCACGGATGACACGGGCGTATTGACCGTCTGCTTCCGCTCCCTGCGTCTGCGGAATCAGGAACTGCGCATGTGTCTGGTCGTTTTTTCGCTCGGCAAGGATACTGCCCAGCAGTGCCGGGAAAGGCAGGTATTCTTTTGCACTCGTCTCTGCTCGGCCAAGGCTTAGAATATCGTCCGTCAGGTGCGGCAGCTCGTAGGGATCTGCCCCTTGCTGTTTGAAATATGCAGCCAGATAGGGCGTATAAGCACCCATCGCCGGAAGATAGAGTGGCACATTGGGGGATGGTGTCTGTGCCAGACGACAGGGGTGAATATCGACCTGCTCCAGCACAAAGTCCTTGGGCAGAACTTCCACCGGGCGGTGGTTCAGGCTGTTCAGGAAGGCTTCAATGCGGGTGATGACACCCACATTGGAGAAGTGCTCGTCCACTTCGATCTGCAAGTAGGGCTTATCCCCCATTTCCTGCTTGAACAGATGGGACAGCATGGTATCCGGGCCGCAGCCGTGGTTGGTCAGATACACCGCATACAGGTTCGGATGATGAGCGATGAGCTTTGCGCCGGACAGGATGTGCTGTCCGAACGGATAATACAGATTTTCGTATTCGTCCGCAATGTCCAGCGCATGGCCGGGCAGATGACTCAGGGTAATGACCTTGTATCCGCGTTCCAGCAGCAGTTCCGGGATACCCATGTTCAGGATGGGGTCGGAAACGCCATAATTCCGGGTGATGAGCACCAGAATTTTGTCCTCCGGTTTCAGGGTCGCCAGCAGTGCTTTGCCCTGCTTTTCCACTGCGGCAGTATGGCGGCGCACCGCCATGGCACCGCTGAGCAGTGCTTTTGCGCAAAGCGGCTTCGGGATACCTAGTACTTTGCCCAGCCCCAGCATGGCGGTGGCCATGGCTTCCTGCCCGAAGTCCAGATCAAATACCGGGCTGAGCAGGGTGATGCCCTTGCTTTCGATGTCCAGTGCCTTTGCGATGGACACCGCCGCCGTCTGCATATAGACGCAGCCGTAGTTGTGCTTCACCCGGCTCTTTTCGTGCTTCATGGTGTGGATGCTGGGCAGAAAGATATAATCCACCTTCTGGTCGATGAGCTGCTGTATGTGGCCGTAGATCAGCTTGACCGGGTAGCAGGTCTCGCTCTGTGCCAGCTGCTGGGAAAGCCGGGTGGTTTCCTCGCTGGTCGGGTCGGTCAGGACTACGTTGAACCCCAGCGAGGTAAAGAAGGCATTCGCCATCGGGAAGAATTTGTGGATCATCAACGCAAAAGGCACACCTACGGTCTTTTTACGTGGGTCACGTTTTCCAGTGTAACCCTCCAAAAGCAGTTTGTCTGCCTGCTTGTAGAAGTCAATATTCTTCTGAATCTCCGCACTGCGGCTGTCCTCTGCGGCCTGTGCCGGGCTGTCAAACCCGACGAACTGACTGGACGTATCGCCCACCGCTTCCTGCGCCAGCAGGGCCGCGCCGTATGCGCCGCTGATGGAGAACACCGGGCTGACCCGGACCCGGCTGCCATAGGCCGCCTGAAAAGCCGCCACGATGCCGGGATTGTAATCCACACCGCCCTGCAATACGATGTGCTGTCCGACCGGTTTGGAGCCGACCACTTTGTGCAGGTAGTTCTGCACGATGGCGTGGCACAGTCCGGCCACAATATCTGCCTGTGGAACGCCTTCGGCAGCGGCAGAAGCAATGGCGGTTTCAATGAATACCGTGCAGCGCTCGCCCAATGCGGTCGGGTGCTCTGCGGACAACGCCAACTGGCCAAATTCAGCCAGCGGAATCCCCATGCGGGCGGCCTGTTCCTCTACAAAAGAACCGGTGCCCGCTGCGCAGATCTTGTTCATCTGGAAATCCACGACCTCACCGTTTTTCAGGCTGATGTATTTGCTGTCCTGCCCGCCGATCTCAAAGACAGTATCCACCTCCGGCACCCAGTGCGCAGCGCCCTTGGCTTGCGCAGTGATCTCATCCCGGACAGCATCTGCTCCGATGCGTTTGCCGACGCGCTCTCGTCCAGAACCGGTCACACCGACTGCGGTAAATCGAATATCACCAAACCGCTGACGAATACTTGCAAGGCCTTTGCGGACAGCTCCTTCCGGGTCACCTGCGGTGCGCAGATATTGAAAGTCTACCAGTTCGCCGTCAGCACCGACCAGAACAAGATCGGTACTGGTAGAACCGATGTCGATGCCCAATGCGCAGCCACTTTCTGGAATGATCTTGGTAGCGTTTGGCTCCGCAAGGCTCGTGCCGGGGCGCAGTTCCAGTTTGGGCAATGTTCCGACCGTGTGGTGTGTTGTTCGTGTACAGTCCAGAGAATCATTCAGTTGACGTAACGTGAACGAGCCGGATGCTTTGAGTGCAGCACCAAGAGCCGCTTCATATCGGGCAAACTCCGGAACGATGAGTTCTTTCTCACTCAACCCGAATACATCCCGGATGGCTCGGATCACGCCTGCATTGCAGGTAACACCACCGCAGAATACCACAGGTTTGCAGACCGGCAGCCGCCGCACGATGGTAGCTTTATAGTTGCGGATCATTGCATAGCACAATCCCAGCAGGATATCCGGCGTGGAAACGCCTTCCTGCTGGCGGTGAATGATATCCGTTTTGGCAAACACTGCGCAGCGTCCGGAAAGCCGCGGGATGCTCTGCGCCTGCTCAACCAGCGCAGAATAATCCTCCAGCTTGCAGCCCACACGGGACATCTGATCCTCAAAAAAGGAACCGGTACCGCCTGCGCAATGCTCGTTGGCCGCAAACTGCGGGGTCCGGCTCTGGACTTCCGTGATGAACCGCGCTCCCTGGCTGCCGATTTCAATAATCGAACCGGCCTGCGGCACAAGCCTGTGCACACCTTCCACGATGGCAGGGATCTCTCCTAATTCTGACAGAACCGGACAACGTTCCAGTAGTGCCCCGGCATTATCACCTGTCACACAAACGGCAAGTGTCTCGTCCCTGCCAATAGCAAGTTCCGACAAGCCCTGCCGCAGGCACAGAAGTGGTCTGCCGTGATGCACGGCAAGCCAGTACTTCTCCACTGTTTCGTTCTGCATCAGCACGATTTTGACCGTGGAGGTACCAAGATCCATTCCCAAAGAATACATGGGACAGCTCCTTTCAAAAATCAACCCTGTTGCTTTGAGGGTTTGACATTTCAAACTTCATTCCGTATAATAGAGCTGTCGTAAATTAGACAGCTCTAACCAGAGTTTAACATAACTACCTCGATGTGTCCGTTGTTATGGCAACGGACGGAATGATTTTGGAGCATGGAAAAATATTATTCGATTTTACAGCAGTGCGGAATGTTCCACGGCATCCAGCCGCGCCGCTACCGGGATGTTCTGGACTGCCTGCACGCAAGCGTGCATCAATATCCCCGCAATACGCATCTTGTGGAACTGGGCGAACAAAGCCACAATACAGGCATCCTGCTGGATGGCACAGTGGAAGAGTTTCTGTATGATGAAAATGGCAATCAGGTCAGCATCTGCCGGCTGGCAAGCGGGCAGATTTTCGGGGCCGAACTGGCCTGTACCGGCTGGAGTACCAGTCCGGTCTGCCTGCGGGCCGACTCAGACTGTACGGTGCTCCGGCTGGATTTCAGTGCGCTCATGTCCCAGCAGACCATGAGCTGTCCCTGCCGGATGCAGGTGACCGCCAATCTGATGCAGGACATGGCACAGCAGCTTCTGTTCTTCAATACAAAGGTGCGCATCCTTGCCCAGAAGCGTCTGCGGGATCGGCTGAAAATTTATTTGCAGACGCTGACACCGGACAGCAAAGGGTGTTATCATCTGCTGTACAGCCGCACCGAACTAGCCGACTTCCTCTGTGTAGACCGCAGCGCGCTTTCCCGCGAATTGTGCCGGATGCGGGATGAGAAACTTCTTGAATTTTCCGGGGCAAAAATCAAGATTCTGGATGATAATTTTCTCCGTCACTAAGATTCAAACTGAAATAAAAGGAAGGCAGGGTGTTCTTTTGATGGAACACTCCGCCTTCCTTATCGTGTGTGGATTTTTGGGAGTTAGTCTTCTAGTCCATGGATTCCAGCCACATTCTTCAAATATTCCTCCGGTTCGCCGTTTAGAATCAGGTCCGCATAGCCTAGCGGGTCATTATAGACGAGATAGTCTAACTCCGACCTCTGCGCCATGGTAACGTCCAGCGCATCCTCGGCCCCGGTGCAGTCGATGGAAATTTTTCTTCCATCCCGGAGCAGCAGCTCCACGCACCCGGCGTCCATGTTGAACGAACAAACTCTTGCATCGTACTTCATAATTTTGTCCTTTCTGCCTTACGGCACTCTTACCGTGGTCTGTCGTGCTTTTTTGTGATAAGGTCTAGGACGTTTTTCGAGGGAAGCAAGAGATTCGTTTTGTTTTCCAAAGAAAACAAAAAATCCGAACCCTTCTCCTATCGGAAAAAAGTTCGGATTTTGTTGATGTGGTGCACCTCCAGGGACTCGAACCCTGGGCCCACTGATTAAGAGAAACCAACGTGCAACAATCGTCAATTCCCAGAATTGCGTAAAATCGTTATTTTTATCGTTTCACCGTAAATTTGCATTTTGCATCTGCTGCATTCTTTGCACCTGTTATCCCCTCTTGCATCCGTTATCCAGCCGTTCCGGTGTGCAAAAATGTGCAGAGCCAAAATCAGCACCTTAAAACAGGTATCGGATTTTTATGCAATGGGGTGAAAACAGGTCTGTTTCATCCGGCGAAAGGCACACTCTATATCACCAATTTATACCATACATCAAATGTACATCAACAATTTGATTCTTGGCAGGGATATGGACAATCGAACTGACACCACCTTATATAAAAGGAGTTTTCCCATGAACAAACTGCTTTCCTGCCGCTACAACATGGACACCAACCGGGTGGAAGCCCGGTTCGCTGATGGCTCTGCCGTTGCCATCGACTGCGTCGCCATCGAGGACAAGTACGGCAACACCCCGAAACAACGGGCAGAACTTGACTGGCTGCTCTACCATAAGCCTTTGGAGTATGCACAGCTTGTGCTGGGAGGAGAGATGGAGCACTATCTCTCGCTGGGATGCGACCACGGCAGGCTGGATGATTAAGTCCCTATAAAGAACACGGTGCCCACCGACCTATGGTTTGCCATAAGCTGGTAGCATCGCTTCTTATCCATAAGCAACTCGCTCTTTTCGGCTAACGCTTTTTTGTAAATGTTTCCCTTGCAGAATCTCTCCAGATTCTCTATAATAAGAAAGAGCTTTATAAATCTTCTTTCAAATGTTGAATCTGCTCTTGGAGGTGAGTGAGCCCATGACCGGCAGCGGCGCAAATAACCGTGATGTTAAAAAAATCAACCGCATCCGAACGATTCGCAGCATTTTTTCCTGCGACCGAATCTCGCAGCCGGAGCTTGCGGCAAAAGTCAACAACAGCTGGCCGACCGTATTGCAGAATGTCAAAGAACTGATGGCGATGGGACTGGTGCAGGAGGTCGGCACCTTTGAATCCACCGGCGGGCGCAAGGCGAGAGCATTCGCTCCTGTACGGGATGCCAGACTTGCGGTCGGACTGGAGATTACCCAGAATCATGTCGGAGCAGTTCTGGTCGATCTGTCCGGTAACCTTCTCCGCTATGAGCGTAAAAAGCGTCTTTATGAGCGGTCGGACACCTATGCGGAAATGCTTGCCGGAATCGTGCAGGGGCTGATCGAAAAAGAGGGCTACCCGGTGGAAAAAATTCTGGGTGTCGGCATTTCGCTGCCCGGTATTCTGGACAAAGAGGGGCAGACATTGGTTTACTCTCATGCCTTGGGTCTGCGGAATGTTCCTACCGAAGAATTCAGCCGTTACATCCCGTTCTCCTGCCGGTTCATCAATGACGCGAACGCTGCCGGACTTGCTGAAGTGCGCGACCTCGAATCTCCCCGCAGCCTTGTCTACCTTTCTCTGAGCAACAGTGTCGGTGGTGCGATTCTGACCGGTGGAGCGCTCTATGGCGGCGACCATCTTCGTGCCGGAGAGTTCGGGCACAACACGCTCGTTCCCGATGGCCGCCCCTGCTACTGCGGAAAAAAGGGCTGTCTGGATGCCTATTGCTCTGCAAAAGTCCTCTCCCGACTGACCGACGGAAATCTTGCACTATTCTTTGATGGGTTGCGCTCTGGCGATGCAGCTTTGCAAACGGCATGGAATGAATACCTTTCTTACCTTGCTGTAGCAGTCAATAATCTGCGCATGACCTTCGACTGTGATGTAATTGTTGGCGGCTACGTTGGCGGATTTCTGGCAGAGTTTGGCGAACCGCTCCGGGAAATGCTGGTCGAGCGTAATACGTTTGAGCCGGACAGTTCCTACCTGAAGTTCAGCCGCTATAAGCTGGAAGCCTCTGCGCTGGGAGCCGCTCTGCTCCATATCGAAGCCTTCATTCAGAACCTATAAACCTTCCCATCGAGGACGGCACCTGCCGTCCTCGATTTTTTGCACAATTCCGCCGCTTTTTCCTTGTGCAGTTCTCCGAATCCGCGAAAAAGGGCTTGACTTTGGTTGTGCGGTGTGTTAATTTGTAGTCACATTCATAAACACTTTATAAAAGTTAATAAACAAATAAAAACGGAGGTCATCTTATGAAAGGCACAATGAAAGTTGCAGTCATGAACGGCATCGGCAAGATGGGCTACACCACCCGCCCGATCCCCACACCCAAAGAGGACGAAGTTCTGGTCAAGCTGGAATACGTTGGCATCTGCGGCAGCGATATGCACTACTATGAAACGGGTGCGATCGGCAATTATGTAGTCAAGCCGCCGTTCGTGCTGGGCCACGAGCCGGGCGGCACAGTCGTGGAAGTTGGCAGTGCTGTCAAGCATCTGAAAGTCGGCGACCGCGTTGCGCTGGAGCCGGGCAAGACCTGCGGTCACTGCAAGTTCTGCCGTGAGGGCAAATACAACCTCTGCCCGGATGTCGTGTTCTTCGCTACTCCGCCGGTAGACGGTGTTTTTCAGGAGTATGTGGCCCATGAAGCAAACCTCTGCTTCAAGCTGCCGGACAACGTAAGCACCATGAAGGTGCGCTGATCGAGCCTCTGGCTGTTGGTTTCCACGCAGCCAATCAGGGCGGTGCTCATGCCGGTCAGACTGCGGTGGTCATGGGTGCAGGCTGCATTGGTCTGGTCTCCATGATGGCGCTGAAAGCCGAGGGTGTTTCCCGTGTTTACGTTGTGGATATCATGCAGAAGCGTCTGGATAAGGCTCTTGAACTGGGTGCAGACGGTGTGATCAACAGCCGCGAAAAGGATGCCGTCCAAACGATTCTCGACCTGACCGATGGTCTGGGCTGCGACCTCGTTATCGAGACTGCTGGTACAGAAATCACTACCCGCCAGGCCATTGAGATGGCGCAGAAGGGTGCAAACATCGTTCTGGTCGGTTACTCCAAATCCGGCGAGATGACCCTGCCTATGAGCCTTGCACTGGACAAGGAACTGACCTTCAAGACCGTGTTCCGTTATCGCCACATTTACCCCATGGCGATCGATGCCGTTGCTTCCGGCAAAATCAACCTGAAGGGCATTGTGACCAACATCTTTGACTTTGACGACATCCAGAATGCCATGGACAAGAGCATTTCGGACAAGGCCAACATCGTCAAAGCAGTGGTGAAGATTGCGGAGGCAACGAAGGTATGAGTTTTCCGCAGGTTCTGACCGGTGTGGCGCACATTGGCATCCCGACAAATGATCTCGACAAGACCATTGCATTTTACAAGAAGCTGGGGTTTGTTTCTGCGCTGGAAACGGTAAACAAAGCCGCCGGGGAGCGCGTTGCGTTTCTTCAGCTTGGCGATCTGATGATCGAAACCTATGAAAACCATCGTGCGGCGGAAAAGGCCGGAGCAATCGACCATGTAGCTCTGGCAACGACCGATATCGAAGCCGCCTTTGCTGCAGCAAAAGAGGCAGGGATGCACCTGCTGCATTCCAGCATCCAGTCACTGCCGTTCTGGGAAAACGGTGTGCGCTTTTTCATGGTCGAAGGCCCGAATAAAGAGAGAATAGAGTTCTGCCAGAAATTATAAGCATCGCGTCAAGAGGAGAAAGGAGCGCGCCGTATGAGTTACACAGCAGAGCCGAAACAGCAGGATACGAACATCAAAGTCCCTCTGATCAGTAAAATCGCTTACGGCATGGGCGATGTGGGCTGCAACTTCAGCTGGATGTTCGTTGGCAACTTCTTGATGATTTTTTACACCGATGTCTGCGGCATCAGCATGGCGGCAGTGTCCCTCCTGATGCTGGTCTCCCGCTTCTGGGATGCCATCAATGACCCCGTGATCGGTTCGCTGAGCGACCGCACCCGTTCCCGCTGGGGACGCTACCGTCCATGGCTGCTGTTCGGCGCACCGGCAACTGCTGTGGTGCTCGTGCTGACGTTCTGGGCGCACCCCACATGGTCAGACAGTGCTAAGAGCCTGTATATGTACATTACTTACTGTGTACTGGTTCTGGGCTATACTTGCGTGAACATCCCTTATGGTACGCTCTGCGGCACCCTGACCCAGAACATCGAGGAGCGTGCGAAAATCAACACCTCCCGCTCCGTCTGTGCCATGATCGCCATCAATATCATCAACATCATCACCCTGCCTTTGATCTCTGCTTTTGGCGGTGATAATGCAGCACGGGGATATCTTCTGGTGACCGTCCTTTACGGCGGTATCTTCACCCTCTGTCACTGGTTCTGTTTTGCCAAAACCAAAGAGGTCGTCCAGCCCCCGGAGCGGAAAAAAGTCTCACTGAAAAAGCAGTTGGATGCAGCGCTTCAGAACAAGCCCTACCTGATTGCACTGGCGGGTCAGTTCCTGTTCGGTGTGACGCTGTATGGCCGCAATGCCGACCTGCTCTATTACTTCAAATATGTGGAAGGCAACGAGAATCTGTTTACCATCTACTCGATGATCCTGATCGTTCCCTCCATTCTGGGTGCTGCGGCATTCCCCTTCGTGTTTGAAAAGCTGGGCAACAAAGGGCACACTGCTTCCCTTTTCGCTGCCGGAACCGGCGTTTCCCTGATTGCGCTCTATTTCTTCAGTGCAGTTTCTTCTCCCATTCCGTTCTATACATTCGCTGCACTGTCCCAGTTCTTCTTCTGCGGATTCAATACCGCCATCTACGCCATCGTTCCCGACTGCGTGGAGTATGGCGAGTGGAAAACCGGTGTCCGCAACGATGGTTTCCAGTACGCATTCGTTTCACTGGGGAACAAGCTGGGCATGGCGATTGGCACCTCTGCGCTGGCTGGTGTGCTGAGTGCATTGAGTTTTGCCCCCAATCAGGTGCAGAATGCTGCCGTGCAGAATGCGATGCACTATGCATTCTCGCTGCTTCCCGGTGCGCTGTGGCTGGTAACAGCGATTGTCCTGTTCTTCTACCGAATCAGTAAGCGTTCGTATAACCAGATTATGTCCGAACTGAACGCTAAAAAAGCAGGTTGAGGTGATACCATGTTTGATGTTGTAGCTTTGGGAGAAAGCCTGATTGACTTTACCCCGAACGGAACCAATGCACAGGGCATCGAATTGTTTGCCCGGAATCCCGGCGGTGCACCCGCCAATGTCCTTGCCATGAATGCCCGTCTGGGCGGCAAAACAGCATTCATCGGAAAAGTCGGCAAAGACGGATTCGGCGATTTTCTCCGTCAGACCCTTGTGGAAAGCGGCATTGATGTGTCCGGTCTGGTGATCGACGAAAAGATTCCCACGACCCTTGCCTTCGTTCAGCTTGACAGCAAGGGAGACCGCTCCTTTACCTTTTACCGGAACCCCGGTGCCGATGTGATGCTGACTTCGGCAGAAGTCAACAGGAATCTGATCGACGATGCTGCCATCTTCCATTTCGGCTCTGTCTCTCTGACCGCCGACCCGAGCCGCACCGCCACGTTGGAAGCTGCGCGGTATGCACGGCAGCAGGGCAAGCTGGTCAGCTTTGACCCCAATTACCGTCCGCTTCTGTGGGAGCACCCGGCAGATGCCGTTGTCCAGATGCAGGAAGGTGTCAAGCTGGCGGATCTTCTGAAAGTTTCCGAGGAAGAAATGCAGCTTATCACAAACGAAAACGACCTTGCCCGCGGCTCACAAGCCCTGCTCGAAATGGGGCCATCTCTTGTGCTGGTATCGCTGGGTGCAAAGGGTGCTTATTACCGGAACGCTGTGGGAGCAGGGCATCTTCCCACCTATGATGTGCCTACCGTGGACACGACTGGTGCAGGCGACGCATTCATGGGCGCAATTCACTACCAGCTGCGAGGAAAAGATGCTGAGGATTTGCGTACCCTCCCTGCATTTGAGCTTGAAGAAATCGTCCGCTTCGGCAATGCAGCGGGCAGTCTGACCACGACAAAGGGCGGCGCAATCCCTGCAATGCCCTCCATGGTGGAAATTCAGAACTGCATTGCCTCTATCCCACTGATGTAAAAGAAAGGATACCCTATGACAAAATTACAGATCAGAATGCGGCAGGTCGATCAGGTCAAGGACTTTGTAGATTTGCTGTCCAAATATCCCTATGAGATGGACTTAGTCTCCGGGCGATATACCATTGATGCCAAATCCCTGCTTGGCATTTACAGTCTCGACCTGAGCAATCCGCTTACCCTTGTGATTTATTCCGATTCCTGCGAAGAACTGCTGACACAGCTCCATGCGCTGCTCCCAGATTGCATCGTCTGATTTTCTACGCTTTTCTCCTTCTTCCATTTGCACCGTTCAATTCTGGTTCTCCTTCACCAGAATCGGGCGGTGTTTTGATTTGTATAAGTCCTACTATCACCGCATTCCCTTAATAAATTTTGCAAGCCCATATTGATGTGCCTCATTGCCTTGTCAAGAGGGCTGGCACCGCCCAGCCCTCTCTCTTTTTGCCAAAGTTTCCCTTGCTTTTTCTTGCAAGCTGCCGAAAACAACGCGCTTTCAAAACTTTTTGTTGACATGGCTCGATTTTTGTGGTAATCTATCCCAACAATTGAATATAACATATTTTTACATATTCGTTCTGGCCCTGCGGGGCTGAACATTTTGGCTTTCAGCCGTTACATAACCGACTAGCATGACCTTCCAGAAAAAGCGAAGGCAGGGCTGGTCTGTTCTGTGACGGCTTTTTTGTTGCCGTTTTGCCCGTTGCACCTTGAAAACCGCATGACCGTCTGCATGGGATACTCGGCGATGACCCCCAAGTGGGAGAGCCGGAAAACGCCGCCGAGAGGGGGCAGGAAATCCATGAAGGGAGAACGGCAGGACGTTGATTTCTCAGTTGCGGAGTAAGAAAATGTGGTCAAAATGACCACATTTTCTTACCGTAACGCCAATGAAAGGACGGAATGCCTATGAGTAACTTTACCCCTGCATGGTTCAAGAACGGCTTTTTCAACGAATCCCTGTTCTGTGACGATTTTCTGAGCACTCACCAGCTGCTTTACTCGAATGGCGCATTTTTCACCCCGGATGGCAGAATGGTGGACCCCATGCCCCTGCGGTGTGAGATCTTCGAGATGATGCGTGAATACGTCGGGGCAAACCTTGCCAAGAAGGTTACCAATGTAGTAGACGTACTGAAGCTGGCGGCACAGGTGGAGGACTTCCCGCCCATCACCGACCGCATTGCGCTGGCAAACGGCACCCTGTATCTGGACGGCACCTTTCAGGAAGGCAAGCCGGAGATCGTCCGCAACCGGCTCCCGGTCAAATATGACCCGAAAGCCGCCCAGCCCGTCCACTGGCTGCGGTTCCTGTCCGACCTGCTCTACCCGGAGGACATTCCCACGGTGCAGGAGTTCATCGGCTACTGCCTGATCCCCAGCAACAAGGGGCAGCGCATGATGGTCATCAAGGGCAGCGGCGGTGAGGGTAAGTCGCAAATCAGCGTGGTGCTGTCCCGGCTGTTCGGCTGCAACATGAAGGATGGCAACATCGGCAAAATCTCGGAGAACCGCTTTGCCCGTGCCGATCTGGAGCACACCCTGCTCTGTGTGGACGATGATATGCGGATGGAAGCCCTGCGCCAGACCAACTATGTCAAGTCCATCGTGACCGCACAGGGGCAGATGGATTTGGAGCGCAAGGGCAAGCAGAGCTATCAGGGCTGGATGTACGCCCGCCTGCTGGCGTTCAGCAACGGCGATCTGCAGGCTCTGTATGATCGCTCGGACGGTTTCTACCGCCGTTAGCTCATCCTGACCACCAAGGACAAGCCCCTCTCCCGTGTGGATGACCCGGACATTGCCGAGAAGATGGCGGCAGAGGTCGAGGGCATCCTGCTGTGGGCATTTGAGGGCTTGCAGCGGCTGGTGAAGAATGGTTTCCAATTCACCGAGAGTGACCGTGCCAAGCGCAACCGGGAACTGGTGAAGCGGGACAACAACAATGTGTTTGATTTCCTCGAATCCGAGGGCTACATCCGCCTGAAGGCGGATACCTGTACCAGCTCGAAAGAGCTGTATGAGTCTACAAGACGTGGTGCGAGGAGAACAGCCTGAATGCGATCAAGGCCAGAGGATTCAGCGATGCGCTGATCGCCAACCAGCGCAGGTACAATCTGGAATCCACCAACAACATGCTGGACATTACCGTTTTTTGCGCTGGTGATGCCCGGCATTTTTTAGTGTTGCCCGATCAATTTTAATGGAATCTTTATACTTCTACAATTTTCTTTACGGCTCCTTTATCTATTCCATGCTAATCTTTATGCACACGGATAGGTAAAGGAGCTTTTATGATTCAATATCCTCGTTACAGGCAGCACCGTTTTTCTTCTTTTCAGGTCATTATTGCAGGTTTTGCGGCAGTTGATCTGGTGGGCGCGTTGCTTCTGATGCTCCCGATCGCTGCACAGCAGCGGTGCATCACACCGTTCCATGAGGCACTGTTTACCTCCACTTCCGCCCTTTGCGTGACCGGCCTTGTGGTTCAGGATACCGGCAGCTACTGGTCGGCATTCGGGCAGAGCGTAATTCTTCTTCTGATCCAGATCGGAGGATTGGGCGTCATTACAGTGGGCGCTGCCTTTGCGCTGCTTTCCGGGCGAAAGATCTCCCTCAAGCAGCGCAGCACGATGCAGGAGCTACGGCTGCCCCGCAGATGGGCGGCATTGTGCGGCTGACAGGCTTTATTCTGCGGATCACCGCCCTGTTTGAATTGGCCGGTGCTGCATTGCTGCTGCCGACGTTCTGCGCCGATTATGGTTTGCGCGGGATCTGGTACGCGCTGTTTCATTCCATTTCGGCGTTCTGCAATGCCGGTTTTGACCTGCTGGGAACAGAGGGGGCAGAATTTGTTTCGCTGACACAGTATGCAGGAAACCCATTGCTTACCACAGTGATCGCGGCCCTGATTGTCTTTGGCGGCCTTGGTTTTCTGACATGGGAGGACATTTGTACCTATCGCCTTGATTTTCACCGTTACCGGATGCAGAGCAAGGTGATCCTTGTCACAACGGCATTTCTTCTGGTACTGCCGGCACTGTACTTTTATGGTTTTGAGTTCACGGCAGGTTCTGCCCGGCAGCGCATTTTATTGTCGATGTTCCAATCCGTTACCCCCCGTACTGCCGGCTTTAACACCGCTGATCTTGCTGCGATGGGCAGCGCTTCACAGGCGTTGATGGTGGTTCTGATGCTGTTGGGCGGTTCGCCCGGCTCTACGGCAGGCGGCATGAAAACCACAACATTTGCCGTTCTGCTGGCCAATATGTGGGCAACCTTCCGCCGCAGAGAAGATGCCGAATTTTTCGGGCGGCGCATAGATGGTTCTGCGGTCAAGAATGCTGCCACCATCGCAGGGATGTATTTGACGCTGTTCTTCCTCGGAGCCTTTGTCATTGCTGCGGCAGAGCAATTGCCGATGTCGGTCTGTCTGTATGAGACCGCTTCGGCTGTGGCAACGGTGGGTCTGACATTGGGCATCACGCCGCAATTGGGCATCCTTTCGCAGGGGGTTCTGATCGCACTGATGTTTTTGGGACGTGTTGGCGGATTGACGTTGATCTATGCGGCATTTGGCAGCAGCCCTGCCCATTCTCGTCTGCCGCAGGAGAAGATCGCAATCGGATAAAGGAGACAAGTATGAAATCGATTCTTTTGATCGGGCTTGGCCGTTTTGGCCGCCATATTGCGCAGGAACTGAATGAACTGGGTCATCAGGTCATGGCGATTGACAGCAACGAAGACCGTGTGAACGCCGTGCTTTCCTATGTGACGAATGCACAGATCGGTGACAGCACCAGCGAATACTTTCTGCGCTCCCTTGGTGTCGGCAATTTTGATGTGTGTATCGTAACCATCGGCGGCAATTTTCAAAGCTCACTGGAAACAACATCACTGCTCAAGGAGCTGGGCGCAAAGCTTGTGGTCTCGCGTGCAGAGCGGGATGTACAAGCTAAGTTTTGCTGCGCAACGGTGCGGATGAAGTGGTCTATCCGGAAAAGCAGCTGGCAAAGTGGGCAGCGATTCGATACAGCTCCGAACACATTCTGGATTACATCGAGCTTCAGGACGACCACGCCATCATGGAAGTGACCATTCCACCGGAATGGATGGATCGTACGATCGGTGAGATCAATATCCGAAAAAAGTATAACATCAACATTCTTGCGCTGAAAAAAGACGGAAAACTCGATATGAACATCACGCCGGATACGCAGCTGTGCCGGGATGAAAGTATGCTGGTTTTGGGAAAATACGCATCGATCCAGAAGTGTTTCCGGCTCTAAAAAGATAGGACGGATCGTATGGATGTCGTTTTGTTGCTGATGGTTCTTGGAGTCATGTCGAGCGGCTTTTGGGCAGCAGATGCGCTGGATCACATGCGGAAAGAGATCCTTCGACAGGAAGGAAAAAGACGTGGCTGGTGGTCGTGACCATCAAATTGTGCTATACTGTGGGCAAGGCAGGTGATCTTTATGAATCAGAACGACCCACCCACTGAACATATTCTGGCGTGTCTGTCGTCCTCTCCCTCCAATGCAAAGATCGTGCGGACGGCAGCAACGATGGCAAAGGCGTTTGGAGGGACCTTCACAGCTCTGTATGTCCGGACGCCTGACTCGGATCAGATGGGAAAAGAAGACTGTCGGCGCTTGCAGCAGCACATTCGTATGGCAGAGCAGGCAGGTGCTGACATTTCTACGATCTACGGGGATGACATTCCGCAGCAGATCGCAGAGTTTGCCCGCGTCTCCGGCATTACCAAAATCGTGCTGGGGCGCTCCAGCGTACGTCGCCGCCATTTCTGGAGTGGACCGTCACTGACTGAAAAATTGACGATGACTGCGCCTAATCTGGATATTTACATCATCCCGGATGCTTCTGCAGAAAACGGCTACGGCTCAGGACGGAAGCTGTTCATCCGTCCGTTTCTGCCTTCTGTCCGCGATTTACTGATCACCGCAGGCATTTTGAGCTGCATCACGCTCATCGGCTTCTTTTTCTTGCAACTGGACTTTGCGCGCTATAACATTATTACGTTCTATATGCTGGGGGTGCTGTTCACCGCATTGTGTACCAGCGGTTACACCTGCGGTGTGCTGGGCTCCATTGCCAGTGTTGCGCTATACAATTTTTTCTTGACGGAACCGCGCCTGACATTCCATGCGTATGACCCCGGTTATCCGGTCACATTTGCCCTGATGCTGACCTCTGCGATCGTTACCTGCACCCTGACAACACGGTTGAAAGACCATGCAAAAATGTCTGCGCAGGCGGCATTCCGTACAAAAATACTCTTTGACACAAACCAGCTTTTGCAGAAAGCCAAAAGTGAAGAAGAAATCTTTTCGCTGACAGCTTCCCAGCTGATAAAACTGCTGAACCGGAGCCTGATCGTCTACCCGGAACAAAACGGAGATCTTGGGTCAGAACAGGTTTTTGGGGTTGACGGGAAAACGGTGCAAAACATCTTTTCTGCACCGGAAGAACGGGATGCAGCAAATTGGACATTTGCAAACAAAAAGCGTTCCGGTGCAGGCACGGATAGCTACCCGGACGCAAAGGGACTTTATCTTGCACTTCGGACCGGAGGCGGCGTGTTTGGAGTGGTTGGGATCGACCTGTCTGAAAAACCGCTGGATGCCTTTGAAAACAGTGTGCTGCTCTCCATTCTGGGCGAAGGTGCGCTGGCCATCGAAAACCGCAGAAACGCACTGGAAAAAGAGCAGGCAACCGTGCAGGCAAAAAATGAAGAGCTGCGGGCAAACCTGCTGCGCACGATCTCCCATGACCTGCGCACCCCGCTGACCTCCATTTCCGGCAATGCCAGCAATCTGCTTTCCAACGGAGAAATGCTGGATACAGAGACCCGAAACAAGATCTGCACCGATATTTTTGATGATGCACAATGGCTGATCGGTCTGGTGGAAAATCTGCTTTCCATCACCCGCATTGAAGATGGACGGATGAATCTGCAGATCTCGCCGCAGCTGATGGACGAAATGATCGAAGAAGCACTGCATCATGTCAACCGGAAAAGCTGCGAACACACCATCACAACACAGTATGGGGATGAGATCCTCCTGGTCAATGTGGATGCACGGCTGATCATGCAGGTCGTTGTCAATCTGGTGGATAATGCCATCAAATACACCCCCGTGGGCTCGGTCATTCAGATCTCGGCTTACCGGAAAGACCATCAGGTCGTAGTGGACGTTGCAGATAACGGTCCCGGCATTCCGGATCGCGCAAAAGCACAGGTGTTCGAGATGTTTTATACCGGGCAGAGCCGTATCGCAGACAGCCACCGCAGCCTTGGATTGGGTTTGCCCCTCTGCCGAGCGATCCTGACGGCTCACGGCGGAACATTGACCCTGCGTGACAACATTCCCAATGGCAGTGTCTTTTCCTTTGCATTGCCGCAAAGTGAGGTGAATATTCATGAATAAGCCGTCCATTCTGGTCGTAGAGGATGATGTTCCTGTACGGTGTCTGATCACAACGACCCTGAAGACCCACGGCTATAAATATCTGACTGCTTCCAATGGGGAAACGGCGATCATGATGACTACCAGCCACAATCCGGACATCATGCTGCTGGATCTTGGGCTGCCCGATATCGACGGCATCGAGGTCATCCGCAGCGTCCGCACATGGTCGAACCTGCCCATCATCGTCCTGAGTGCCCGGAGCGAGGATTCTGATAAGATCGAAGCACTGGACAACGGCGCAGACGATTATCTGACAAAGCCGTTTTCCGTGGATGAGCTGCTGGCAAGACTGCGTGTAACGCAGCGCCGATTGAATCTGCTGGCTTCTGACGGTATCAACAGCCCGGTTTTTGTCAATGGTCCTTTGAAGATCGACTTCTCGGCAGGCTGCGTCTGGCTGAGCGAGAATGAATTGCATTTGACTCCCATCGAGTACAAACTGCTGTGTGTGCTGGCGCATAATGTGGGCAAAGTGCTGACGCATACCTCCCTCACGCAGAAAGTATGGGGCAGTACGCAGGAAAATGACATTGCTTCCTTGCGAGTTTACATGGCATCCCTGCGCAAAAAATTGGAACGAAACCCGGATGCGCCGCATCTGATCCAGACTCATGTTGGTGTCGGATACCGAATGCTGCGCGCAGAAAACGATGAAGCATAGTAAAAAAACAGGGTGCGTCCACCCGGACGCACCCTGCCAAAGCCACGGACGATAGCGATATGGAACCAAAAAACGCGGGAGCTCCTTTCTGGAGACTCCCGCGTTTTTCGGTTCCTGTGCTCTGCGTGAAGCTTTTGGCTTTACAGCCACTCGCCTTTCAGCACGAATTTTTCGCGCTCGGCACCCGTGGAGACGAACTGGATCTCGTGGCCCAGCTCTTTTTCCAAAAACTCCACATAGGCCTTTGCTTCCTTGGGCAGCTCCTCCCAGCTCTGGCAGCCGGAGATGTCCTGGTTCCAGCCGGGCAGCATGGTGACAACAGGCTCCACACGGTCCAGGTCGGACAGGGTATCGAAGCGGGGGACTTCTACCCCGTCCAGCTTGTAGCCGGTGATGACCGGGATCTCTTTCATGCTGCTCAGCACGTCCAGCTTGGTAAGGGCGATCTTATCCGCGCCCTGGCAGGCCAGACCATAGCGGCTGGCCACACAGTCAAAGGGGCCCACCCGGCGGGGACGGCCGGTAGCGGCACCATACTCTCCGCCAGCCTTGCGCAGCTGTTCGTTCCAGCCTTCCCCCATGCGTTCTCAGCCGCAAAGGGGCCTGCGCCCACGCAGGTGGAGTAGGCTTTCAGCACGCCCACCACATGGTCCAGCTTGCAGTTGGGGATGCCTGCCCCCAGCGGCGCGTAAGCCGCCAGCGTGTTGGAGCTGGATGTAAACGGGAAGATACCGTAATCAATATCCCGCATGGCGCCCAGCTGGGCCTCCAGCACGATCCGCTTGCCGCTGTCGTGGGCCTGCTGTAAAAACGCGCCCACATCGCAGATGTAGGGGGCAAACTTTGCAGCCTGCGCCTCACACCAGTGGAACAGCGCGTCGTAGGACATTTTTTCCTGATGATAGCAGCCTGCCAGCTCCATGTTCTTGGAGTCCAGGATCATGTGCAGGCGGTTCTGGGTGCGTTCCTCGTCCAGGTGGAGCAGGTCGCCCAAACGCAGGGTCTTTTTGCGGTATTTGTCGCTGTACGCGTAGGCAATGCCCCGCCGGGTGGAACCAAAGGCCGTGCCATTCTTGGCCAGACGGTCTTCCTCCAGCCCATCCTGTACTTTGTGCCAGGGCATGGAGATGGTGGCCTTATCCGAAAGTTTGAGGTTTTTGGGGCTGATCTCCACACCCCGCTCCTCGATAGCGGCCATTTCACCCGCCAGATGGTCCAGGTCTACCACCATGCCGGTGCCCAGCACACAGGTCACCTCCGGGTGGAGGATGCCCGAGGGCAGCAGGTTCAGGATGAACTTGCCTTTCTCGGTGACAACGGTATGTCCGGCGTTATTGCCGCCCTGATAGCGGGCGACGATATCAGCGTTTTCAGCCAGCAGATCGATGACGCGGCCCTTGCCCTCATCGCCCCAGTTGATGCCAGTAACTGCGGTAAGCATATGATGCTTCGCTCTCCTTTTTATCTATTTCCGGCACAGGGTCGGAATTTCAGCTTGATTTTTGGGTGCGGTATGATTATACTAGCAGGCAGAAAATGTGTAAAACGTATCTTGTACATAGCTGCAATGTAATTTGCGTATGGCAGAGGAGGAGCTCCCCATGTATGTGGATTGGGAATACTACAAAATCTTTTACTATGTAGCAAAATATCAGAATTTCACCAAGGCGGCCCGTGTGCTGGGCAACAACCAGCCCAACATCACCCACTCCATGAACCGGCTGGAAAGCCAGCTCAACTGCGTGCTCTTCATCCGCTCCAACCGGGGCGTCACCCTGACGCCCGAGGGGGAGCTGCTCTACTCCCGTATTGCCTCGGCGGCAGTGCAGATCCAGGACGCAGAGGAAGAGCTGAGTGCCAGTGCCACCCTGGAGCATGGGGCCATCAGCATCAGCGCCACGGAAACGGCCCTGAACATCTATCTCTCTGAAAAGCTGCGGGCGTTCCACACCGAGTACCCCGGCATCCGGCTGCGCATCTCAAATCACTCCACCCCGCAGGCCGTGCAGGCCGTGAAAAACGGTGAGGTGGATTTTGCGGTCATTTCGACCCCGGCGGAAGTCGAGTCCGGCTTGAAAATGGTGGAGCTGAAACCGTTTTACGAGGTGCTGGTGGGCGGCAAGACGTTCACCGCATTGGCAAGCCAGAACCTGACTTTGAAAGAATTGGGCAATTATCCCCTCATCTCCCTGAGTGACGAGAGCATGACCCGGAGCTTTTACCGGCAGTTCTTCCTGGAGCATGACGCGGTGCTGAAGCCCGACACCGAGGCCGCCACCACCGACCAGATGCTCACGCTGGTCAAAAGCGAGCTGGGCCTCGCCTTTGTGCCGGAACCCATGGCCAAAGATCCGTTGGAACGCGGCGAGATCGTCCAGCTGCATCTGCAGGAGATCATCCCCACCCGTTCCATCTGCCTCGTCTACGACCATCACCGCCCGCTGAATACGGCGGCCCGGAAGTTCCAGCAGCTGCTGACGGCTGCCGACCATAAATGCTGAAAACAGCCCGGCTCCCTGCTGTGATACAGGGAGCCGGGCTGTTTTGATCCTTTTTCCTTTTTTGGTTTTGTAGTTATACTCGCTCGGCCACCAGCTGGAAGCCTTCTTTGGTGAGCTCCGTACGGATCTGCTCGATCTGTGCGTGGTCACGAGTCTCAAGAGCCAGCTTGAGGAAGCAGCTGGAGATGGGCATGTTGGGGTCGGAACCGTCGTGGAGGACGGACACCACGTTGCTGCCGCAGCGGGAAACGATGGCGGCCACCTTTTCCAGCTGGCCGGGCTTGTCTTCCAGTGCGATGGTCAGGTTGGCCTTGCGGCCACTCATGACCAGACCACGGGTGATGACACGGTTGAGGATGTTCACGTCAATGTTGCCGCCCGAGATGAGGCAGACCACCTTTTTGCCCTCGATGGGCAGCTTGTGGAACAGGGCAGCAGCCACCGGCACCGCGCCGGCACCCTCGGCCACCAGCTTCTGGTTCTCCATCAGGGAGAGGATGGCGGCGGCGGTCTCGTCCTCGGTCACGGTGACGATATCGTCCACATACTCCTCGCAGATCTGGTAAGTCAGCTCGCCGGGAGTCTTGACCTGAATGCCGTCTGCAAAGGTGGAGGCTGCTTGCAGGGTCTGGTACTTATGCTCGTGCAGGGAGCGGTACATGCTAGGGGCACCCTCGGCCTGCACGCCGTAGACCTTGACGTCCGGTTTGAGGCTCTTGAGCGCAAAAGCCACACCCGAGATCAGGCCGCCTCCGCCCACCGGGACAATGACAGCGTCCACATCCGGCAGCTGCTCCAGAATTTCCAGGCCGATGGTCCCCTGTCCTGCGATCACCTGCTCGTCATCGTAGGGGTGGATAAAAGTCATGCCCGTCTCCGCCTGCAGCTCCACAGCCTTGTCGTGGGCGTCGTCATAGGTACCGGGCACCAGGCAGACCTCTGCACCGAGGTTCTTGGTGTTTTCCACTTTCATGATGGGGGCACCATCCGGCATACAGACAATGCTCTTGATGCCGCGGCGGGTGGCTGCCAGCGCCACGCCCTGGGCGTGGTTGCCCGCCGAGCAGGCAATGACGCCTTTTTCGCTTTCTTCCTTGGAAAGCTGGCTGATTTTATAGTAAGCGCCGCGCACTTTGAAGCTGCCCGTGGCCTGCAGATTTTCAGTCTTGAGGTAGAGCTGGCAGTCTTTCGACAGCTTGGGTGCCTCGATGAGGTCGGTCTTGCGTGCAACGTCCTTAAGAACAAAGGCGGCGTGGTAGATCTTATCCAGAGTCAGCATGACAACTACTTCCTATCCTGTTTTTGTAAAATTTCGTGTGACAGAAAATAGTATAGAATACCAAAATTGTTTTGTCAAATGAAGATATTTCACAGTTTGACGCGGCAACAGGAAAAGAGTCAACACCGCCGGGGGTCCCCCGATGATGCTGACTCTTTTCTGCTTTCCCTTTTTAAATTTCTGCAAGGATGGCGTCGCCCATGGCGGTGCAGCCAGGCAGGTGCAGCCGTCGCTCATGTTGTCGGCGGTGCGCAGGCCCTTGTCCAACACCTTGCTGACGGCGTTCTCAATGGCCTCGGCCTCTTCGGCCATGCCAAAGGAGTAGCGCAGCATCATAGCGGCAGACAGGATGCAGGCGGTTGGGTTGACGATATCCTTTCCCGCGATGTCCGGAGCAGAACCGTGAATGGGCTCATACAGGCCGCGGGTACCCTCGCCCAGAGAGGAGGAGGGGATCATTCCGATGGAGCCGGTGATCATGGAAGCCTCATCCGAAAGGATGTCGCCGAACATGTTCTCGGTGACGATGACGTCGAACTGAGCCGGGTTCTTAACGATCTGCATGGCGCAGTTGTCCACGAACATCTCGCTGTACTCCACATCCGGGTACTCGGCCTGCAGGCGGTGCATGACCTCCCGCCACAGGCGGCTGGTGTCCAGTACATTGGCCTTATCCACGCAGCAGAGCTTCTTATTGCGCTTTTGGGCCGTCTCAAAGCCGATGCGACCGATCCGCTCGATCTCGTGCTCGGAGTAGGGCATCGAATCGACGGCCTGCTTCTCGCCATTTGCCAGCGTCTCGGTCTTGTGCTCGCCGAAGTACACGCCGCCGATCAGCTCCCGGACGATGATGAAATCAATGCCCTGTGCCACGATCTCCGGCTTGAGGGGGCTGGCCGGGGCCAGCTGGGGCCAGATCTTGGCGGGGCGGAGGTTGGAGTAGAGGCCCATGCCGGCACGGAGGCGGAGCAGGCCTTTCTCGGGGCGCTTATCGCCGGGCAGGCCCTCCCACTTGGGGCCGCCCACCGCACCCAGCAGGACGCTGTCGGCGGCCAGGCACTTGTCCAGCTCGTGCTGAGGCAGCGGGTCGCCGTACTTGTCAATGGCCTCGCCGCCCATGGCAGCGTCGGTATAGTGGAACGTATGGCCATACTTTTCGGCCACCTTATCGAGAACGCGGAGGGTCTGCTTCACGATCTCCGGGCTGGAGCAGTCGCCCCAGATGACGGCAATATTTTTCTCCATGGGTCTTCTCCTTACTTCTTGGTCAGAGACTTCATCAGGCCGCCATCGGCGATGATCTTCTGGATAAACGGTGGGAACGGCTCGGCCTGGAAGACCTTGCCGGTGGTCACATCGGTGATGACACCGGTGTCAAAATCCACGGTCACATTGTCCCCTGCATGGATGGCGTCCACGGCCTCCGGGCACTCCATGATGGGCAGGCCGATGTTGATGCTGTTGCGGTAGAAGATGCGGGCAAAGCTCTTGGCGATGACCACCGAGATGCCCGCCGTCTTGATGGCCAGCGGGGCGTGCTCGCGGGAGGAGCCGCAGCCGAAGTTCCAGCCGCCGACCATGATGTCGCCGTCTTTCACGTTGTGGATGAACTCTTTGTCGATGTCCTCCATGCAGTGGGTGGCCAGCTCCTGGGCATTGGGGGTGTTCAGGTAGCGGGCAGGGATGATGACGTCCGTATCGACGTTATCGGGGTATTTGAAAACAGAACCGTTTGCATTCATGGCAGTTACTCTCCTTTCGTCAGACCGTGCGGGGGTCGGTGATGTAGCCCGTCAGAGCACTGGCAGCAGCGGTGGCGGGAGAGGCCAGGTAGACCTCGCTCTTCACATGGCCCATGCGGCCCACGAAGTTGCGGTTGGTGGTGGAAACGCAGCGCTCACCCTCGGCCAGGATGCCCATGTAACCGCCCAGGCAGGGGCCGCAGGTGGGGGTGGACACGATGCAGCCTGCATCAATGAACGCCGTGGTCCAGCCGCGGAGGATGCACTCTTTGTAAACATCCATGGTGGCGGGGATGATGATGCCGCGCACACCTTTGGCAATGTGCTTGCCCTTGAGGATGTTATAAGCGGCCTCCATATCCTCCAGACGGCCATTGGTGCAGCTGCCGATGACCACCTGATCGATCTTGATGTCCTTGCCCTCGCTGGCAACGTGGGTATTCTCGGGCAGGTGGGGGTAGCTGACAGTAGGCTCCAGCGTGTCGAGGTCGATCTCAATGGTCTTCTCGTACTCGGCATCGGGGTCTGCCTCATAGAAGACCGGCTCCCGCTGGCTGCGTCCCTTGAGGTAAGCCTTGGTCACCTCGTCCACGGGGAAGATGCCGTTCTTGGCGCCGGCCTCAATGGCCATGTTGCAGACGGTCAGGCGGTCGTCCATGGTCAGGGCGGCCACGCCCGGCCCGGTGAATTCCATGGATTTGTACAGCGCACCGTCCACACCGATCCTGCCGATGATGTGGAGGATGAGGTCCTTGCCGCAGACGCGGGGACCGAACTTGCCCTTGAGGACAAACTTGATGGCGGAGGGCACCTTGAACCATGCCATGCCGGTGGCCATACCGGCGGCCATATCGGTGGAGCCCACACCGGTGGAGAACGCACCCAGTGCACCGTAGGTGCAGGTGTGGCTGTCGGCGCCGATGACGCAGTCACCCGCCGTCACGATGCCTTTTTCGGGCAGGAGGGCGTGCTCCACGCCCATCTGGCCCACATCGTAGAAATTGAGGATATCGTACTGATTGGCAAACTCGCGGCATTGCTTGGACTGCTGCGCGCTCTTGATGTCCTTGTTGGGGACAAAGTGATCCAGCACGATGGCGATGTGCTCTTTGTCGAACACGCTGTGGAACCCGGCCTTTTCAAACTCGTTGACGGCAACGGGAGTGGTGATATCATTGCCCAGCACGATGTCGAGCTTGGCGTTGATGAGCTGGCCTGCCTTGACCTCGGCAAGACCTGCGTGAGCGGCCAGAATTTTCTGCGTCAGGGTCATTCCCATGATACTCTCTCCTTTTATCTTTAGGGTCTATCGTTCATTTACTTGCTGTTGATGGCACTGACCAGTGCTTGATGCCCGCCACGATAATGTCGGTATCGGTGCCAGCGCCCCAGGTGACGGTGTTGTCGCCCCACATCAGGCCGACATAGGAAGCAGCGCGGGAGGTAGAGCCCTCATCCAGGCTGTGCTCGGAGTAGGTCTCCAGATGGAAGTCCATGCCGGTGGCACTCTGGATGGCGTTTGCCACGGCGTCCAGCCGGCCATTGCCCACCGAGGTGATGACCTTGCGCTGGCCGTTGAGGTCCAGCGTGACGGTGGCGGTAATGCCGTTGACCTGTGCGAAGTGGGCTTCCACCACAGACAGCGGCTTGACCCGGTTGAGGTAGTTCTCCTCGAAGATGTGGAGCACCTCGCCTGCACTTAGCTCCTTGTGGCTGTGGTCGGACACGCTCTTGACCTTGTAGCCCAGAGCCTCGCGCATCTTGGGGGGCAGGTTGTAGCCGTAGTTCTGCTCCAGCACAAAGCCGATACCGCCCTTGCCGCTCTGGCTGTTGATCCGGATGACGTCGGCGTCATAGGTACGGCCGATATCGTGGGGGTCGATGGGGATGTAGGGGCAGGTCCAGCGGTGCTCGCCGCGCTCTTTGCGGTAAGCCATGCCCTTGGCGATGGCGTCCTGGTGGCTGCCGGAAAACGCCGCAAACACCAGCTGACCGGCGTAGGGGGTGCGCTCATAAATATGCATCCGGGTCATGCGCTCATAAGTGTCGCAGATCTCCGGCATGTTGGAGAAGTCCAGCTTGGGGTCCACGCCATGGCTGTACAGGTTCATGGCCAGGGTCACGGCATCCACGTTGCCGGTGCGCTCGCCATTGCCGAACAGGCAGCACTCCACGCGCTGGGCACCTGCCAGCACCGCCAGCTCTGCGCAGGCCACGCCGGTGCCGCGGTCATTGTGGGGGTGGGTGGAGATGATGACGCTGTCGCGGTGAGAGAGGTGTTTATCGCAATACTCGATCTGATTTGCGTAAACATGGGGCATGCTCATCTCAACGGTGACGGGCAGGTTGATGATCATGGGGCGGTCGGGCGTGGGCTCCATGATGTCCAGCACGGCGTTGCAGACCTCCACAGCGTAATCCACCTCAGTGCCGGTGAAGCTCTCAGGGCTGTACTCGAACAGGAAGTTGCCCTCATACTCCTGGCTGAGCTGCTTGACCAGCTTGGCGCCGTCGGTGGCGATCTTCTTGATCTCCTCCTTGCTCTTGTGGAACACCTGCTCCCGCTGCGCCACGGAGGTGGAATTATAGAAGTGGATGACGGCCCGGGGGGCACCCTTGACAGCCTCAAAGGTCTTGCGGATGATGTGGTCGCGGCACTGGGTCAGCACCTGCACCGTGACATCCTCGGGGATCATGTTCTTCTCGATCAGGGTCCGCAGGAACTCATACTCGGTATCGCTGGCAGCGGGGAAGCCGACTTCGATCTCTTTAAAACCGATCTTGACCAGCATCTGGAAGAACTCCAGCTTTTCCTCCAGGCTCATGGGCACGATCAACGCCTGGTTGCCGTCGCGCAGGTCCACGCTGCACCAGGCCGGTGCCTTTTCAATGTGGTCTTTCTTGACCCAGCTGTCATACCCGGCAGGGACCGGGTAATAACCCGGTGCGTACTTGGTAGCGTCCATCATCTTTTTGTCCTCCTGATCTTTCTTACACACTCTTTTTATTTCAAACAAAACCTCTCCGTCCGCGCTCTGGCGGGTCCAGCTCCCCGATCAGGGGAGCCAACGAGAGGAAACGAAAAGGCTCCCGCCTCTCAAAGGACGAAGCCCTTGAGAGACGAGAGCCTGTAAATTCTGTTACAGGGCACCCGTGGTACCACTCTCTTTGCCGTGTTGCACAACACAGCCACTCGACACGATCGGCTTTTGGGGGCGAATCGCTGCCCGCGTAACGGTGGGCATCCGTCAGGGCCTACTGTCTGTTTCAGCCCTGCCGCTCAGGGGCCAGTAACCGAAACCCTCCGCACTGCCTTGCACCGCCCGGCAGCTCTCTGCACGCAGAAGAAAATCGTTTTTTCCCCGTCAACGCATTTGCGCTTGATTCAAAGTGAGCTTAGTTTAACATCCTTTCCGGGGTCTGTCAAGCAGTTTTCTTCATAGTCAAGATGAAACAAATTCACAAATCATGAGGCACAATTTTGCAGAATTGATTTATGAAGTTTCTGCTAAGTTTTTGGAAACATGCCCTCAAACCCCTGTCACCTTTATTGGGGCTGTGCTATGATATTTACAGATTCAAACCGAGGGAGGAATCAAGATGAAAGAAGTCAAGACACCCAAAAAGCCATTGGCCATCTACTACGCCATCGTGCTGGTGATCCTGCTGGTCCTCAACTTTGTCGTCGTGCCGTGGGCAAGTGAGCGGCAGATCAAAGAAGTGGACTACGGCACGTTCATGTCCATGACAGAAGAAAAAAACATTGGCCGGGTGGACATTGAATCCAACCAGATCTTATTTACCGATAAAGAGAACACGCAGGTGTATAAGACCGGCCTCATGAGTGACCCCAACCTCACCGAGCGCCTGTACGACGCCGGGGCCCAGTTCTCCAGCGAGATCGTGGAGCAGGCCTCTCCCCTGCTGAGCTTCCTCGCCAGCTTCGTGCTGCCCATCGTCCTCTTTGTGGCACTGGGCAACTACATGAACAAAAAGCTGATGGATAAGGCGGGCGGCGGCGCGGGCTCCATGATGTTTGGCGGCGTGGGCAAATCCAACGCCAAGGTCTACGTCCAATCCACCCACGGCATCCGCTTTGCCGATGTGGCTGGCGAGGACGAAGCCAAGGAGAACCTGCAGGAGATCGTGGATTACCTGCACGACCCCACCAAATATAAGGAGATCGGCGCCACGATGCCCAAGGGCATCCTGCTGGTGGGCCCTCCGGGCACCGGCAAGACCATGCTGGCCAAGGCTGTGGCTGGTGAATCCAACGTGCCGTTCTTCTCCATGTCCGGCTCCGAGTTCGTGGAAATGTTCGTGGGCATGGGCGCTTCCAAAGTCCGTGACCTGTTCAAGCAGGCCAAGGAGAAAGCCCCCTGCATCGTCTTCATTGATGAGATCGACGCCATTGGCCAGAAGCGCAACAGCGGCCAGTACGGCGGCAACGACGAGCGGGAGCAGACCCTGAACCAGCTGCTGACCGAGATGGATGGCTTTGAGAACAACAACGGCGTCATCATTCTGGCCGCCACCAACCGCCCGGAGTCTCTGGACCCGGCCCTCACCCGCCCCGGCCGCTTTGACCGCCGGGTGCCCGTGGAGCTGCCCGACCTCAAGGGCCGGGAGGAGATCCTGAAAGTCCACGCCAAAAAGATCGCACTGGCCCCGGGCGTGGATTTCAATACCGTGGCCCGGATGGCCTCCGGCGCTTCCGGCGCGGAGCTGGCCAACATCGTCAACGAAGCCGCCTTGCGGGCGGTCCGCGCGGGCCGCAAGAGCGTGACCGAGGCCGACCTGGAAGAGAGCATCGAGGTGGTCATTGCTGGCTATCAGAAGAAGAATTCCATCCTCACCGACCACGAAAAGTGCATCGTGGCTTACCACGAGATCGGCCATGCCTGGTGGCAGCCCTGCAGAACCACTCCGCCCCGGTGCAGAAGATCACCATCATCCCCCGCACCTCGGGTGCGCTGGGCTACACCATGCAGGTGGATGAGGGCAACCATTATCTCATGAGCAAAGAGGAGCTGGAAAACAAGATTGCCACCCTCACCGGCGGCCGCGCCGCCGAGGAAGTGGTCTTCGGTTCCGTCACCACCGGTGCTTCCAACGATATCGAGCAGGCCACCAAGCTGGCCCGTGCCATGATCACCCGCTACGGCATGAGCAAGGACTTTGACATGGTAGCTCTGGAGACCGTTACCAATCAGTATCTGGGCGGCGATTCCTCGCTGGCCTGCTCGGCCCAGACCCAGCGGGAGATCGACCAGAAAGTGGTGGAGCTGGTCAAGGCAGAACACGCCAAGGCTCTCCGGATCCTGACCGAGAACCGTGCAAAGCTGGACGAGCTGGCAAAGTACCTCTACGAGAAAGAGACCATCACCGGCGAGGAGTTCATGAACATCCTCAACCGGGAGGACGAATCCGCTGCTCCCGCCGAAGAAAAAATAAAAGAATAATTTTCCGCAATAATCTCACCGCCTTATTCGTATTCAGTACAGACGGGGCGATTTTGGGATACCTTTGTAGCGCCAAAAAGCGCAGTCCCCCAACTCCGCTTTCAACGCCCCGCTCACTGCTACTTGAAACAAAAACAGGAGGAAATTCCTATGAGACTGCTGAACAAGAAGTTTGCCCGCAAGACCGCTGCCGCCGCCCTGGTGCTGGCCACCGCCGCCACCCTGGCTACCGGTGCTTTCGCTGCTGAGGACGATGGTGTCGTCGCCGGTTATATGCCCCCGCAGGAAGTCATGGTACAGGGCGATGTTGCCCTCCACAGCGCGGATGTCGCTGTGGGCGAGGTGGATCCCAACTACGGCGGCTATGCTGCCCCGGGGGGCAACCCCATTCAGGGCAACATTATGCTGATCTCTGCCGGTGACCTGGACACTCCCCTGCCCTCGGACACGCAGGTGGAAAAGGCGCAGGCCCACTACACCGTCAAGGGCCTGCTGGGCAAGCAGGTGCTCTACACCGCCCGGCAGGAGGGCAGCGTGCTGACGCTGGACTTTCCCGAGAATGTGGCCACGTTCCGCGCCACCATCCTGGACATGCAGACCCTGATGAACAATGGTGTGAGCACCGTGGTGCTGCAGACCAACAAGACCTCCACCACCCTCAACCTGACCCTGCTGTGCGATGGCTACAGCGCCAATGACAAGGTGGTGCTCCGCCACATCGGTTCCCGCGCCTGTCTCACCGTCAAGGGCCGCAGCCGCCGTGACCTCCTCATCGGCCGCTGAGATCTCCGTTTTTCAAATCTTTCCTCCCTTTCCAGTTTCCTGAATCCGACCAAAAAGCAGCGCCCCCGCAGGGATCTTCCTGCAGGGGCGCTGTTCTGTTTCAATTGGTTTTCTGAGGTGAAAACTCCTGTTCTTGGCTCTCCTTTTCAGGAGAGCTGGCACGCGAAGCGTGACTGAGAGGTTCTGTCAGGCCACGGAGTACATCAAGCTTCACACGTTTTCCTTTTCGGATAACGGCTTCAGCGCCCTCTTGCGGTGCCCTGCGTCTGCTTCGGCCCTTGGGCGGGCCTCGCATCCTGCAGACCGCGGCGCCTAAAGCTGCTCCCTGTACTCCCCTTTTTGTCACTTGCGTGACATCTTCCCCCGGAGCGGGGAAGTCTTTGCTCGCAGGCGGCGGTCGCAGCTTTAGCCTTTCACTCCTCCCAAAGCCACACCGCGGACGATGAACTTGGAGAGCAGCAGGTAGACGATGATGACGGGCAGGATGGCGATGGCCACCATCATATACACCTTGCCCATATCAAACTTGAGGAAATCAGCACTGCGGAGCTGTGCAATGAGGATGGGCAGGGTCTTTTTATCGGCGCTGTCCAGCACCAGAGCGGGGATGAAGTAGTTGTTCCAGCTGGCCACGAACGAGAAGATGGCCTGCACTGCCAGAGCGGGCTTCATGATGGGGAGCACGATCTTGTTAAACGTGTAGAACTCGCCCGCGCCGTCCATGCGGGCGGCTTCCACGATCTCCATGGGGAGGCTGGCGTCCAGATACTGCTTCATGAAGAAGAAGACTGCCGGGGCCGCAATGCTGGGCACGATCAGCGGAATGAAGCTGTTCTTCAACCCCATCTTGGTGATGAGCTGGAGGAAGCCCAGCGCCGACACCTGCGTCGGCATGGTCATGATGAGCAGGATGATGGCGAACGCCGCTTTCTTGAATTTGAAGTTGTAGGCGTAGATGCCGTAGGCCGTCAGGGCCGAAAAGTAGACGCTGAGGGCCGCCGAGCAGGCCGAAACGATGAGGCTGTTGCGGATACCCGTCAACACCGGAATGTTGGCATCGGCCAGCACGTTTTTAAAGTTCGTCACCAGCGATTTGCCCGGCAGCAGGGAGAAGCCTTTCTGGATCTCGAAGTGGGTACGGGTGGAGTTGATGACCAGAATGTAGAAGAAGAACAGGCACAGGAAGCTGAAGAAGACTAATACCAGGTAGCACCACGCGCGGCGTGCCACAAGGGTGGCTTTTTCGGATTCATTCCGTGGAGTGTGTGCCATATTCACTTTCCTCCTTTCGCTGCCTTTTGGGCTTGCTTGAGCTGTTTGCGCTGGGCTTTGGTCAGACCGTCATCTTCCTTGGTGAGGGAGAAGTAGACCACCACGCAGAGCACCGCGCAGACGAGGAACAGCACCACCGAGACGGCACCGGCCATGCCATAGTTCTTGCTGAACAGATGGTTGTTCAGGTACATGATCATGGTGGTGGAAGTGCGGTCCGGGCCGCCCTTGCCGTTGGTCAGGATCTGCGGCACGTCAAACATCTGCAGACCGCCGATCATCGAGGTGATCATCACATACACGAGGATGGGCCGGATGAGGGGAATGGTGATCTTCCAGAACATCTGGTTCGGGGTGCAGCCATCCAGCTCGGCTGCCTCATACAGGGTGGGGTCCACACCCATGATGGCGGCCATCAGCATGATGGTGGTGTTGCCGAACCACATCAGGAAGTTCATCAGGCCGATGAGCGCCCGGTTGCCCCAGACCGTGTTCAGGAAACTGACGGGCTCCGAGATGGTGCCCATGCTCATCAGCACCGCGTTGACCGGGCCGTTGTCCGAGAACAGCGCGAAGAACAGCATGGCGAATGCCGAAGCCATGATCAGGTTGGGCATGTAGATGACCGTCTTGAAGAACGTCTGGCCTTTCAGCTTGAGGCGCAGGTCGGTGAACCAGGCTGCCAGCAGCAGCGAGACGGCGATCTGCGGGATAAAGCCGATGATCCACAGCAGGATGGTGTTGCCAAAGTACTTGGGAAGATCGGTGGTAAACAGGGTGATGTAGTTTTTCAGGCCCACAAAGCTGGGGCCGATGATCTTCAGGCCGCTGCGGTAATACTCAAAAAAGCTGTAATAAATGGTGGAGACCAGAGGGATCAGCTGAAAGACCGCGAAGATGATGAAAAACGGTGCAATGAAGATGTAGCCCCACTTCGCGTAGCTGATCGACCCTTTCTTTTTTGTTTTTTCTCCCATGAGACTGCCCTCCTGACGATGGTTACAGGCAAAAAGGGGCGGGCGCTCTGCCCGCCCCCTCGATTCAGTTTTGCCTGCCGAAGTCGTGCGTTGGTTATGCCGGCCAGACCACATCGGTCAACTCGGGGTACTTCTCCTTGATGGCGGTCTCGAAGTTTGCCTTTGCGGTGTCCTCATCCACGTTGCCGGTGAAGTAATCCTTGAATGCAGTCTGGAAGCTCTCGTTCAGGCCCTGGTCATACGGGCCGGCGTTGGACATATCGATCTTCTTGCTGCCTCAGCAAACAGGGCAATATGGTTCTGGCCGCCCAGGAACGCGGAGCTGTAATCGCTGGCTGCGATCTCTTCCATGGCCTTTTCGTTGTTGGTGTAGTCCTGGGTATCCATGGTGATCTGCTTCATGATGGCTTCGTCGCAGGTCAGCTTCTGCATGACGTCCTTGATGGTCTCAATGTTATCGCTGCCGGCCGCGCCGCAGATCCAGGTACCGCCCCAGTAGTAGGGCTGAGGGCCTTCGCACACAGCGTAATCGCCGTAGATGCCGTTGCCCACTTCTTCCTTGCCGCCCTCGGCCACAGGGGTCTCCAGAGAGTTGCCCAGCAGGGTGAAGTTGATGCCCCAGGTGGAGTAGAAGAAGCCGAAGACCTTACCGGTGGGGCCCTGGTCGGCTGCCCACTGGCTGTCCCACAGGCTGGACTTGTTGTTGTAGCCCTTATCGGTGTACTCCTTGGTCTGGTCCACCCACTTCATGATGTTGGGGTCTACCTTGACGGTGGTGCCGTCCACCCAGGGAGCTGCCACGTTGTTGGAGAACGTACGGTAAGCATCGTCAAAACCGGAGAGCATCTTGTAGCCCTTGGCAGCAGCCTGTGCGGCCACATCGTTGAACTTATCCCAGTCGGACAGATAGGTCTGCACTTCGGTGGGGTCGTCGGTGCCCAGCACATCCTTGGCGATGCTGCGGCGGTATGCAAACAGGCCCGGGGTCGCCTGCCAAGTGGTGCCGCGCTGGCTGCCATCGACGGTGACGATGTCCTTGGTGTACTGGTACTGGCCGGCCAGGTCAGAGTCGGTCAGGCCGATGTCTGCCTTGACGTCCAGAACATAATCGGAATCCACATACTTCAGGGCGTAGTCAGCTCGATCAGGAAGATGTCGATCTTATCGTCATCGGCAGCGGAATCCTGGCTCAACAGGGCCTCATCCAGCTTGTTCTGGTAGTTGTTGTTCTCGTTGGCGTTGATGGTCCACTTGACGACGGTGCCGTCGTTCAGGGTGGTGGTGGACTTATCGGCCGCGATCTCCTTGACCTCGGGGTAATAATCGTTGAAACGGCTCTGGAACTCATCGTTCCAGCACCAGATGTTCAGAACCTTGCCGCCGGCGGCAGGAGCCTCGGAAGCGGCTGCGGAAGAAGCGGGAGCAGCACTGGAAGCGGGAGCCGTGCTAGAAGAAGAACCGCCACATGCAGTCAGGGCAGCCGAAATGGTAACAGCGCCGGAAGCGAGCAGGAAATTACGACGAGAGATCTTTTTCATAAGAGTAAACCTCCTTCAACGGTTTCTTATGGTTTGGATTCCATTTTCTGAGATTTTTCAAAGCTTCGGAACGCCCAAAGCTTACAGGAACAACGTTAAATGTGTTTGACGGAGCGGCCTGTCAGCAGTTTTCCGGTCACCAGCACCTGTTCCGCCAGGGTGATGCGGGGATGCTCGACCATCTGGATCAGCTTGTCGGCTGCCGTCCGGCCCAGCATGGTGGTGTCCTGCTGGTAGGTCACCAGCTCGGGCTTGACCACCCGGGAAAGGTAGATGCCGTCATATCCCATCACGGAGATGTCCTCCGGGATGCTCAGGCCCGCCTCGGCAATGGCATTGTAGCCGCCCAGCGCGGAGAAGTCGTCCGGGAAGATGATGCAGGTGGGGCGCTGGGGCAGAGACAGCAGGAATTTTGTCTCCTCCGCGCAGCGGTCAGCGTCGTGGTAAACGCCCTCCCGCACATAAACATCCGGGATCTCGAGCCCCAGCTCGGCACAGATCTTGTAAAAACCGGCCAGGCGGTTCTCGGTCACGGCGGTCCGTTCGCCGTGGATGAACGCGATCCTCCGGTGGCCATTGGCGTAAGCGCAGCGCACCAACGCCTGTAAACCGTTTACGTTATCGGAAAGGATCGCCATCCGGTTGTTGAACACATGATCGATGGTGACCACGGGGACATCGCTGTTGACCAGCTCCACCACCTGGGGGTCGTAGAAGTCCACACAGGCGATCACCACGCCGTCCACACCGCGGTAATGGCAGTGCTCCAGGTAGGTCATCGTTTTGCCGCCCAGGTTGCGGTTGATAAAGGTGATATCGTAGCCCAGCCGCTCCACCCGGACTTTGAAACTGTCCAGCACGGCGGAGAAATATTCGTGGCTCAGGCCGCTCTGGCGTTCGTCCACAAACAGAACGCCGAGGTTATAAGTACGGTTGGTCTTCATGGAGCGGGCCGCCATGTTGGGCACATAGCCCAGCCGCTCGGCTGCTTCACGGACGCGGGCCCGGGTGGCATCGGAGATATCGTGCTGGCCGTTGAGCGCCTTGCTCACGGTGGCTACCGAGACTCCGCACTCCCGTGCCAGATCTTTCAGGGATGACATTTGGGTCGTCCTCCTCCCGAGGAACTTTTCGATTTTGGCTTCGCAGGAAGTCTAAATCGTTTTCGCAACTTCATGATAGCGCAATTCACACGAAAAATCAAGAATCAAATAAAAAGTTTTGGTCTTATTGACCTCTTTTCAGCACTTTGCGTCATTTCAATTGTTCAAAACTGTGCACTCCGCGCCATTTTCGCTCTGTTTCGTTCATTACCGAATTCTTTTTCGTTCTCATTTTCGTTTCTCCGGCCCGGTCTTATAATTACTTTAAGAATGGGTTTCGGCTCTTTCCCTTTTGCCCCCGTCAGGGCATCCCGCTGCCGGACATTTTCTCAAATTTTCCGGTCAGAGGCCCTCCATTTGTCAAAAAACATACAAACTTCGTTAATTATTACAAAATCGTTACAGTTGCTTTTTCGCATTTTGCCTGGCCAGGATGTGTTGTATATTTCACAAAAGGTCTTGCATTTTGGGTCTGTTTCGACTATGCTTAGGGCGAAGAGAACGTTTCTCCCGGCGTTCTAAATCGTTTTCGCAAATGTGAGCCTTTCACCCCTTGTTCTATTTATGGACTGCCTTTCAAAAGGAGGAATCGTCTATGAAGTTTGGTCACTTTGATGATGAACGCCGGGAGTATGTCATTGATACCCCAAAGACCCCGCTGCCCTGGATCAACTACCTGGGCAGTGAGGACTTTTTCAGCCTGATCTCCAACACGGCGGGCGGCTACAGCTTTTACCGGGATGCCCGGCTCCGCCGCATCACCCGCTACCGCTACAACAACTCCCCGCTGGATATGGACGGCCACCACATCTATATCAACGATGGCGGCACTGTCTGGAACCCCGGCTGGCAGCCCGCCAAGACGGCGCTGGATCACTACACCTGCCGCCACGGCCTGGGCTATTCCATTTTTGAGGGCGAGAAAAACGGCATTGCTGCCACGCAGGAGGTCTTCGTGCCCCGGGGCGATGCCTGCGAGATCGACCGCCTGACCCTTGAGAACAAAACCGACACGCCCCGGACGCTGGATGTGTTCAGCTATGTGGAGTTCTGCCTGTGGGATGCCATGGACGACAGCTCCAACTTCCAGCGCAACTTCTCCACCGGTGAAGTAGAGGTAGAGGGCAGCGCCATTTATCATAAGACCGAGTACCGGGAGCGCCGCGACCACTATGCCGTGTTCTGGGCCAACACCCCCGTCACCAGCTTTGACACCAGCCGGGACGCGTTCTGCGGTGTCTACGGCGGCCCCGCCGCCCCGGAGGCCGTGCTGGCCGGGCATTGCTCCAACAGCATGGCCCACGGTTGGGCCCCGGTGGGTGCCCACCATTTCCACATCACCCTGGCTGCCGGTGAAAAAAGAGCATCATCTTCGGCCTGGGCTACATCGAAAACCCGCAGGAGGAAAAATTCGTCGCCCCCGGCATCATCAACAAGACCCGCGCCCAGGCCATGATGGCCCGCTACGCCACCGATGCCCAGGTGGATACAGCCCGCCGGGTGTTGACCGATTACTGGACCGACCTGCTCTCCGGCTGGCAGCTGGACTCCGGCGAGGAGAAGCTGGACCGGATGGTCAGCATCTGGAACCAGTACCAGTGCATGGTCACGTTCAACATGAGCCGCAGCGCCAGCTATTACGAGAGCGGCATTGGCCGCGGCATGGGCTTCCGGGACAGCTGCCAGGACCTGCTGGGCTTTGTGCACATGATCCCCACCCGTGCCCGGGGCCGTATCCTGGACATTGCCGCCACCCAGTTTGAGGACGGCAGCGCCTACCACCAGTACCAGCCCCTGACCAAAAAGGGCAACCGGGACGTGGGCTCCGGCTTCAACGATGACCCACTCTGGCTCATTGCCGGCACCGCCGCTTATCTGCGTGAGACGGGCGACTGGAGCATTCTGGATGAGTCCGTGGCCTTTGACAATGACGAAAGCAAGGCGCAGCCCCTGATGGAGCACCTGCGCCGCAGTTTCCAGTACACCTGCACCCATCTTGGCCCTCACGGCCTGCCCCTCATCGGCCGGGCCGACTGGAACGACTGCCTCAACCTGAACTGCTTCTCGGAGCACCCGGGCGAGAGCTTCCAGATCACCGGCCCCAGCGAGGGCCCCGTGGCCGAGAGCGTCTTCATCGCCGGTATGTTCGTCAAGTACGGCAAAGAGTATGCCGACCTGTGCGGCCACCGCGGCCTTGCCGACGAGGCCGCCGCTGCCCGGGAGTCCATCGCGCGGGTAGAGCAGGCCGCCCTGACCGCCGGCTGGGACGGCGAATGGTTCCGCCGCGCTTACGATGCCTTTGGCCAGCCTGTGGGCAGCAAGGAGTGCGACGAGGGCCAGATCTTTATTGAGCCGCAGGGCATGTGCGTCATGGCCGGCATCGGCAAGGAAACCGGGCAGGCCGCGCGGGCTTTGAAGAGCGTGGAGGAGCGGTTGGACACCAAGTACGGTGTCGTGCTGCTGCAGCCCGCCTACACCACCTATCGCCTCAACCTGGGCGAAATTTCCAGCTATCCTCCGGGATACAAAGAAAACGCCGGCATCTTCTGCCACAACAACCCCTGGATCAGCTGTGCCGAGACGGTGCTGGGCCACGGCGACCGGGCCTTTGAGGTTTACCGCAAGACCTGTCCCGCCTACATCGAGGATATTTCGGAGATCCACCGCACCGAGCCCTACGTCTACAGCCAGATGGTGGCCGGGAAAGACGCCCCCACCTTTGGCGAGGCGAAGAACAGCTGGCTGACCGGCACGGCCGCCTGGACGTTCTTCAACGTGAGCCAGTATCTCCTTGGCATCCAACCCACGCTGGACGGCCTGAAGATCGACCCCTGCATCCCCCACACCCTCAAGGCTATACCGTCACCCGCCGCTACCGGGGTGCCACCTACCACATCCGGGTGGAGAACCCGAGCGCGGTCCAGAAAGGCGTTGCCGCCGTGGTCTATGACGGCAAACCGCTGGAAAGCAATATTTTGCCCATTGCCTCCCCCGGCACTACGGTGGAAGTAACCGTGACCATGGGCTGAGCATCATTCCCCTTTAGACGCGGAAATCCCCCGACAGCTGTCGGGGGATTTTTCAATTCTGATTCTTTCTTCCCATTACGCCTCGCGGCTGGCTTTCATCCGCTTTTTATCCGCATACATGGCGTCATCCGCCTGCCGGAACACCTGTGCGGGAATCGGGTCAGGCTGGTCCTCGCTCCAGGCAAGGCCCAGCGCTGCCGAGACGGGGAACTCGCTCCCCGCGTCCGCCGCCGCGACCTCTTCCCGGATGCGGTCGGCGCAGGCCAGCAAAGTTTCCCGGCTCCCATTCAGGCTGACCACGAACTCATCACCGCCAATGCGGTAGCAGTTTCCTTTTTCTGCCGCCGCCCGCTGCAGGCACTGCGCCACCCGGTGGATGAGGCGTCGCCTTTGGGGTGGCCGAGGGTGTCGTTCACCTTTTTCAGGTCGTTCACATCCACCATGATGTAGCCAAACGGAGCGGCAGACTGTTTGGTCTCCTGAGTCTCCCGGACAAAGGCAGCCCGGTTGCCAAGGCCCGTCAGCACATCCCGATACGCCAGTTTTGCGTACACGGTCATGTTGGCGTTCTCATTGATCTGTTCCAGAACGCGCTGCCCGGCCGTCTCAGCCAGCAGCAGGATGAACCCGAAGACGCCCAGCATATACACCGGGGAATATGGAAGTGAGCTGTCCAGATAGTAAATTGTGATTGCCAAAATGCTGCATACGGCAAACAGCACATATCCGGCCATGACACGGCCCAGCGCCTTGTTTTTGCCGCGGCGCATCTCCCGGAACCCGTGGTACAAAATCAGGGCGATGGTCACCGCCATGAGCAGATGTTCCGCCATGACCAGCACATTCAGGTAAGGCAGGCTGAAGATAAAGTTTGCCATCAGGAGCAGCAGCAGCCCGGAATAGAACGCCTGCAGGATTTCCAGCATCCGCCGTTTTTCGGGCAGAACTCCTATGGTAAACTGCAGCAGCGGCAGGTGGAGCGCGTGGAACGAAAGATAGGAGATCAGCCCCACCAAACCCGCTTTCTGGCTTACCAGCAGCAGAATTTTAGAATCGGTCAGCACCCAGACCCCGGCCAGCAGGATGTAGGCGCCCAGACTGTAAACGCTGCCGTAAAAATTGCCGAAATGCTGGCGCTGCATACAGTAGGCCGCCAGCAGGCAGGCAATGCCCAGTACCAGCGCAAAACCGCTGAACAGCACGGCATACAGGTTCTCCCGCAGGATCATCCACTGGATGCCGCTCCGGCTGCCAAAATACACCTGGGATTGCAGGACGGCACTCTCTGCACCACTGCCGGGAGCGCAGCCCAGAAAGCGCACCGTCAGCTCCTGCCCCGGCGGCAGCCGGAACAGATGGAACGCGCCGTTCCGCTCACTGGAAGCCGTATAAACGGCATTCCCGTCCACAAGGACCTGATACTTCTGCCATGCGGAGCGGAGGAGGATGGTAGGTTCGTCCCTCGCCGCGTCCATGGGGTAGGAGAACTCCATGGCGTCCGCGGTGCGGGCCCAGCTGCCTGCGGCAGGCTCCGCGCCGCCCCAGTTGATCTTTTCCGGCGCGGTCTCGCCCACTGCACTGGAATAGATGGCAATGGCCATCCCAATGAGCAGCAGCGCCCCCAGAAATCTTCGGAACTGTTTCATATCTTCTCTGTTTTATACGCTGCCCGCGGTGTCATTGCCGGAGGCGTCTTGCTCAGTCTGGCTGGTGTAGAGCACCATCAGGTGGTTGGCACTGGCTTCCAGCTGGCTCTTGGCCTGCCGGAGCGCCGCCTCTTCGGTCTCGTTCATCTTTTCGGGCTTATCTTTCCGCAGGCAGCGGCGGAGGTTGGCCAGGTCCGCTTTGACCCGGTTTTTCTCGTCCTTATCCAGCTCTTTCTTGCACTTGGAAAGGGCCTCGTCTACCTTGTAGGCCAGCACCTCGGCCTGGTTGTGCAGGTCCAGCCGCTCTTTCCGGCGGCTATCCTCCGCCTCGTAAGCGGCGGCATCGGCCATGGCGCGCTGGATCTCGTTTTCCGAGAGGTTGGTGCTGCCCGTGATGGTGATGTTCTGCTCCCGGCCGGTGCCCAGATCTTTCGCCGAGACCTTGACCACGCCGTTGACATCAATATCAAACGTGACCTCGATCTGAGGCTTGGAGGAGAAGCCGGCCCGGATGCCGGTGAGTTTAAATTTGCCCAGCGATTTGTTGTCCCGTGCAAAGTGGCGCTCGCCCTGCAGCACGTTGATCTCCACACTGGTCTGCATGGGGCGGGCCGTGGTAAAGATCTGGCTCTTGCGGGTGGGGATCATGCTGTTGCGGGTGATGAGGGGGGTGGCCACGCCGCCCAGCGTCTCAATGGAGAGGGTCAGCGGGGTCACGTCCATCAGCACAAGGCCCTGAGCCGCCGCGCCGGTGGCACCGGCCAGCTTGCCGCCGCCCTGCAGCAGGCCGCCCTGTACGGCGGCACCCATGGCAACGCACTCATCCGGGTTGAGGCTGTGGCTGGGCTCCTTGCCCAGCAGCTCTTTCACCTGCCGCTCCACGGCGGGCATCCGGGTGCTGCCGCCCACCAGCAGCACTTTGCCCAGCTGGCTGGCGGAGATGCCGGCGTCCCGCAGGGCGTTCTGCACCGGCTGGACGGTGCGGGAGAGCAGGTCTCCCGTCATCATCTCAAACTGAGGCCGGGTGATGGAGAGGTCCAGATGATGGGGCCCGTCCTTGCCCACCGCGATGAACGGCAGGTTGAGCTGGGCCGCCGGGGCGCTGGAAAGCTCTTTTTTGGCCTTTTCGGCCTCTTCTTTCAACCGGCCCATAGCGGCAGGGTCCCGGGTCAGGTCGATGCGGTCGGATTTCTTGAACTCAGCCACGGCGTATTCCACAATGCGCTCGTCAAAGTCGTCGCCGCCCAGGTGGGTGTCGCCGCCGGTGGCCAGCACCGTGAACGTGCCGTCTTCAATCTCAATGATGGAGACATCGAACGTGCCGCCGCCCAAGTCGTAGACGAGGATTTTCTGGGGCGCTTCGTTGTCCAGGCCGTAAGCCACAGCCGCCGCCGTGGGCTCGTTGATGATGCGCAGGACGTTCAGGCCCGCGATGCGGCCGGCGTCCTGGGTGGCCTTGCGCTGGCTGTCGTCAAAGTAGGCGGGCACCGTGATGACGGCTTCCGTCACCGGCTCGCCCAGATAGCTCTCGGCGTCCCGGCGGATCTTGGTCAGGATCATGGCGCTGATCTCCTGCGGAGTCAGGTCCTTGCCGTCGATGTGCACCCGGTAATCGGAGCCCATGTGGCGCTTGATGCTGGAGATGGTGCGCCCGGAGTTGGTGGCGATCTGGCGCTTGGCCGCGCCGCCCACCAGCCGCTCGCCATCCTTGGTAAAGGCTACCACGCTGGGAGTGGTCCGCTCGCCCTCCGCGTTGGCAATGACAACGGGCTTGCCGCCCTCGACCACTGCCACACAGGAGTTGGTGGTACCCAGGTCAATTCCGATCACTTTGCTCATTTTCGTCGTCCTCTCTGCTTTTGCAGCGCGTGTATTTTTCCATGTTTATCTTACCGGTTCCGTATGACAATTTCTTAGAGCAAATGTAAAGAAACTGTGTTTACCGCTTTTCGTCGCCCAGCAGCCCGCGGATGGCGTCTTCCGTCTCCTGCAGCCACTGCTCCGCGGCGGGGTCTCCCTCGCCCAGCCGAATTTTGAACCCCTGCTTTGCCTCGGCCATCTCGGCCAGCGCCCGGGGCCGGGAGAGGTACTGTGTCTCGTATTGGGCCATCCGGAGCCGCACCTGCGGCATGTAGGCGATATCCGGCGTAGGGCGGGCCGCCGTCCGCGCCTGACGGTAATACCGGAGCGCCGCCCCCGGCCCCTTGCCAGAGGCCATGCAGTCGTCGCCCAGGGCGATCATGGCCAGCACATCCCCGGCCTCGGCGGCCTTTTTCCACATCCGGCGGGCCTGTACCGCGCTGCGGCGGACGCCCTTGCCCTCATACAGCAGCTCTCCCAGCATGGAAAGCGCTTCGGCTCGGCCCTGTTCGGCTGCCTGCTCGTAGTAGTGGAGCGCGTCGGCCCACTGCCCGGCCAGAGCAGCCTGGCTGCCCTTGTGCAGCTCTTCCTCGCCGGGCTCATCGGTGTCCCGGCTGGCGTGGAGCAGGCCGTTGAGCAGGCTGGCGTCCAGCGTGGCCGAGGTCGTCCACGGGTCCAGCACGATACCGTCCATTTCCTTGCTGTCCAGCACTTTCTGCATGGCGTCCACCAGCAGCAGCTCCGCCATGGGACGGGCCGCCGTGCCTTGGTCGGCCTCCGCCGTTTTCACGGAGGTGAAGATGGGCAGATAGTTTTTGCCTTTCTGGGTGCGCAGGGTCCACAGGGGCAGGTCCCGCGCTTTTTCCGCCGGGACCGGGTGTTCTGCCCAGGAGGCGCCCCCTTTCTCTGAGTCCGGCGCGGCCTGCAGCGGCACCAGAACCCGGGTATCCAGCTCCAGCGCATAATTCAGCGCGTTCATCAGTGTCCAGAAGCTCTCCTCGTTCTGGGCTTTATACAGTGCCGTCACCGCCTGTTCCACAGCCGGGCAGCCTGTGCCCAGCGGGCCATACTCCGGCGCGCCATGCTGCCGGGCCGCACTGCCCGCCGGGCGGAACCGCAGCCGAGCCCCGTTTTCGTTTGCCATTGCTCTCACCGTTCTTCCCAAATAAAATCATTTTATAGTATAGCAGGGTTTATTTGTCAAATCCATAGCAATTTTATAATATGCGCGTTATAATAAGGAATGTTTCCTCCAAAATCTCATCAAAAAAGGAGCGTATCGCCTTGAACAAAATGCTAGACTATCTGAACGGCTACAAGCGCGAATGCGTGCTTGCGCCGCTGTTCAAGATGCTGGAAGCCACCTTTGACCTGTTTGTCCCGCTGGTGATGGCAGACATCGTCAATGTGGGCATTGCAGCGCACGACTTCCATTATATCCTTATGCGGTGCGGTATTTTGCTGCTGCTGGCCATCATCGGCCTCGCCTGCAGCCTTACCGCCCAGTACTTCTCGGCCAAGGCCTCGGTGGGTTACTCCACCGCCCTGCGCCATGCGCTGTTCGCGCATATCCAGACCCTGAGCTTTACCGAGATGGATACCCTGGGCACCAGCACCCTCATCACCCGGATGACCAGCGACCTGAACCAGGTGCAGAGCGGCCTGAACCTCTTCCTCCGCCTGTTCCTCCGCAGCCCGTTTGTGGTGTTTGGTGCCATGATCATGGCGTTCACCGTCAATGTGCGGGCCGCGCTGATCTTTGTGGTGGCCATCCCACTGTTGAGCGTGGTGGTCTTTGGTGTTATGGTGGTCACCCGCCCGCTGTACAAGACCGTGCAGACCCGGCTGGACCGGGTGCTGGGCCTGACCCGTGAGAACCTGACGGGCGCGCGCGTCGTCCGCGCCTTTGATAAGGAGCAGACCGAGGTGAACCGCTTTGAGGACGCCAACGCCCTGCTGACCAAAATGCAGCTCCATGTGGGCCACATCTCCGCCCTGATGAACCCGCTGACCTATGTCATCATCAACCTGGCCATCGTGGCGCTGCTGTATGTGGGCAGTGTGCAGATCAATGTGGGCGGCATGGCCTCCGGCGACGTCATCGCGCTGGTGAACTACATGAACCAGATCCTTGTGGAGCTTGTCAAGCTGGCCAACCTCATCGTGCAGGTGAGCAAGGCACTGGCCTGCGCGGGCCGTGTGCAGGCCGTGCTGGACACCAAGCCCGGGATGCAGTTCCCGCAAGAGGTACCGGGTGAGGTGCCCGCCGAGAAGCAGAACGACGCCGTCCGGTTCGACCATGTGGGCCTGACCTATGCGGGGGCCGGTGCACCCAGCCTGACCGACATCAGCTTCACGGCGGAAAAGGGCCAGACCATCGGCGTCATCGGTGGCACGGGCAGCGGCAAATCCAGCCTCGTCAGCCTCATCCCCCGCTTTTACGATGCCACCGAGGGCAGCGTGGAGATCTTTGGCCACCCGGTGCAGAATTACCCCCGCGAGGAGCTGCGCGGCAAGGTGAGCGTCGTCATGCAGAAGGCCCAGCTCTTTGGCGGCACCATCCGCTCCAACCTGCTGTGGGGCAATCAAAACGCCTCGGATGCAGACCTCTGGGCCGCGCTGGAAACGGCGCAGGCCGCCGAGTTCGTCCACTCGAAGCCCCTTGGGCTGGACGAGCCCGTGGAGCAGGGCGGCCGCAACCTGTCCGGCGGCCAGAAGCAGCGCCTGACCATCGCCCGCGCGCTGGTCAGCAAGCCGGAGATCCTGATTTTGGACGACAGTGCCAGCGCCCTGGACTACGCCACGGATGCCGCCCTGCGCAAGGCACTGGCCGCCCTGCCCGGCAGCATGACCGTCTTCATCGTCAGCCAGCGCGCCGCCAGCCTGCAGCACGCGGATCAGATCCTGGTGCTGGACGACGGCCATCTGGCAGGCCTTGGCACCCATACCGAGCTGCTGGCCTCCTGCCCTGTGTATGAAGAGATCTACGCCAGCCAGTTCAAGAAAGGAGATGCGCGGCAATGAGTGCAAAAGCAAAAAGTAAGCTGACCCCGGAACAGCGCAATGCCACACTGCGCCGTGTCCTGCATAAGATCAAACCCTACAGCCTGTTTGTGGTGTGTAGCCTGGTAGTGGCCGCCGTGAGCGTGGCCGCCCAGCTGTATATCCCCATCCTCTGCGGCAATGCCATCGACTTTATGCTGGGCAAGGGCAGCGTGAACCTTTCCGCCGTCCTGAACATCGTCGTGGAGATCATCGTGGTGGCCGTGGCCGCCGCCTTTGCGCAGTGGCTGCTCAGTGTCTGCAACAACCGCATCACGTTCTCCGTCAGCCGCGACCTCCGCAACGAGGCCATGCGCAAGATCCAGACCCTGCCCCTCTCCTACCTCGACAGCCACCCCTCCGGCGACATCGTCAGCCGGATGGTAGCCGATGTAGACACCTTTGCCGACGGCCTGCTCATGGGCTTCACCCAGCTGTTCTCGGGCGTGCTGACCATTCTGGGCACCCTGCTGTTCATGCTGTTCCAGAACGTGCCCATCACGCTGGTGGTGGTCTGTGTCACCCCGTTGAGCCTCGTCGTGGCAAGTTTCCTCGCCAAGCGCAGCTACAAGTATTTCCAGGGCCAGAGCACCGTCCGTGGTGAGCAGACCGCTCTGGTCAACGAGATGATCGAGGGACAGAAAGTGGTACAGGCCTTTGGCCACGAGGCCGAGAGCCTGGAAGCCTTTGATGAAGTGAACGGTCGTTTACAGGACGTGAGCCTCAAGGCCATCTTCTTCTCCAGCATGACCAACCCCGCCACCCGCTTTGTCAACAACATCGTCTACGCCGGCGTGGGCTGGTGGGTGCCATCTACGCCGTGGCAGGCGGCATCACCATCGGCCAGCTGAGCATCTTCCTCAGCTACGCCAACCAGTACACCAAGCCGTTCAACGAGATCTCCGGCGTCGTCACCGAGCTGCAGAACGCCCTGGCCTGCGCCGCCCGTGTGTTTGAGCTGCTGGATGCAGACGATCAGATCCCCGAGGCCGAAAACGCTGTCGCGCTCCAGCCGGACGGCCATGTGGTGCTGCACGATGTCTCGTTCCGCTACCTGCCGGACCGTCCCCTCATCGAGGGGCTGAACCTGGACGTCAAGCCAGGCCAGCGCATTGCCATCGTGGGCCCCACCGGCTGCGGCAAGACCACCCTCATCAACCTGCTCATGCGGTTCTATGATGTCAACGGCGGCTCCATCACCGTCTCCGGCACCGACATCCGGGATGTGACCCGTGCCTCCCTGCGGGGCAGCTACGGCATGGTACTGCAGGACACCTGGCTCCGGGCCGGTACCGTGCGGGAGAACATCGCTTACGGCAAGCCCGACGCCACCGACGAAGAGATCATCGCCGCGGCCAAGGCTGCCCATGCCGACAGCTTTATCCGCCGCCTGCCGGAGGGCTACAACACTGTCATCGCCGAGGACGGCGGCAACATCAGCCAGGGCCAGAAGCAGCTGCTCTGCATCGCCCGTGTCATGCTCTGCCTGCCCCCCATGCTGATTCTGGACGAGGCCACCTCCTCCATTGATACCCGTACCGAGGTGCGGATCCAGGCCGCCTTTGCCCGGATGATGCAGGGCCGCACCAGCTTCATCGTGGCCCACCGCCTTTCCACCATCCGGGAAGCGGACGTCATCCTGGTGATGAAAGACGGCCACATCGTGGAGCAGGGCAATCACGACGAGCTGCTGGCTCAGGGCGGCTTTTACGCCACCTTGTACAACAGCCAGTTCGAGGGCGTGGAGACCTGAGCCTGAAATCACCTGTCCAAAGAGCATGTCTTCCAAAAAGAGGACATGCTCTTTTCTTTATGCTATAATAAAGGCAATCTCTTACAAAAAGGCGGTGCATCCCATGCGCTTTCTTCACCTCTCGGACCTCCACCTCGGCAAGCGGGTCTGTGAGTTTTCCATGCTGGACGACCAGCGCTATATCCTCGCGCAGATTCTGTCGCTGCTGGACACCCACCCCGTGGACGCCGTGCTGCTGGCAGGCGACCTTTACGATAAGCCCGTGCCCCCCGCCGAGGCCGTCCGCCTGCTGGACTGGTTCCTCACCGCGCTGGCCGAGAGGAAGCTTCCGGTGTTCGCCATCAGCGGCAACCACGATTCCGCCGACCGCATCGCGTTTGGCTCCCACCTGCTGGCGGAGAGCCGGGTATACATGAGCCCGGTGTTCACCGGGGCCCCGGAGCCCATCCCCCTCACCGACGAATACGGCCCGGTGGACATCTACCTGCTCCCGTTTTTGAAGCCTGCCACCGTCCGGCATGTCTGGCCGGAGGAACCCGCTGAAAGTACCCAGAGCTACTCCGACGCGCTGGGCTGTGTCCTGCGCCACTGCAAACGGGACCCGGCTCACCGCAGCCTGCTGGTGGCCCACCAGTTCGTGGCCGGGGCCGCTGTCTGCGAGAGCGAGGAGCCCTCGGTGGGCGGGCTGGACAGTGTGGACGTTTCCCTGTTCGAGGGCTTTGATTATGTGGCCCTGGGCCACCTCCACAGCCCTCAGAAAGTGGGGCGGGACACCGCGCGCTACTGCGGCACGCCCCTCAAGTATTCGTTCTCCGAGGCAGGGCAGCAAAAGAGCGTCACCTTTGTGGAGCTGGGCCCCAAGGGCAGCGTCTCCATCACAACGGAACCCCTCACCCCGCTGCACGACCTGCGGGAGCTGCGGGGCAGCTACATGGAGCTGACGGACCGCCGGGCCTACGAAGCACCGCCACGGACGATTACCTCCACATCACCCTGACCGATGAGCAGGATATCCCGGACGCGCTGGCCCGGCTGCGGGTCATCTATCCCAATCTCATGCGGCTGGATTACGACAACCGCCGCACCCGGGAACAGCAGACCGTGGAGGGCCCGGCCCGGGCCGAGCAGCAGACCCCGCTGGAACACTTTGCAGCTTTTTATCAATTGCAGAATAACCAGCCCCTGAGCGAGGAGCAGGCCGCGTTCTGCCAGCAGCTCATTGAATCCATCTGGAAAGGAGAGGACGACGCATGAGGCCTTTGAAACTGACCCTTTCGGCCTTTGGGCCCTATGCCGCCGAGACCACTCTCCCGCTGGAGCAGCTGGGCCGGGGTGGCCTGTACCTCGTCACGGGGGACACCGGGGCGGGCAAGACCACCCTCTTTGACGCCATCACCTACGCCCTCTACGACCACTCCAGCGGCGGCGTGCGAGAGGGGGCCATGCTCCGCAGTAAATACGCCGACCCCAAAACACCCACCTTTGTGGAGCTGGAATTTGAGGTGAACGGCCAGCGGTACACCGTGCGGCGGAACCCGGAATATCTCCGCCCTAAGGCCCGGGGCGAGGGTTTTACCACCGAGAAAGCGGACGCCACCCTCACCTATGCCGATGGCCGCCCGCCCGTCACGAAAGCCAAAGAGGTGACAGCCGCCGTCATCGACATCATCGGGCTGGATTACAGCCAGTTCTCGCAGATCGCCATGATCGCGCAGGGGCAGTTCACCCGGCTGCTGAATGCCTCTACCGAGGAGCGGAGCCGCATTTTCCGCAAACTGTTCCGCACCCAGCGGTACCAGAAATTGCAGGAAGCGCTGCAGGCGGAGGCTTCTGCCCTCACAGCCCAGCGCGCGGCCCAGAAAGTGCGGATCGGACAGATCTTATCCGGCATCTCATATCCGCCCGAGGACCCGGACGCCGAAGCGCTGGACGCCCTCGCCCAACCGGAAGCACAGCTCTTACCGGACGCCGTGCTGGCCCTGTTGGACGATCTGCTGGCCCGGCAGGAGACGGAGCTGACCCGGCTTGCCGCCCAGCGGGCCGAAAAAGAAGCGGCTCTGGACGCCCTGCAGCAGACCCTTGGCCGGGCCCAGCAGGCACAGAAACTGCAGCAGGAGCTGGCCGCCAAACGGGCCAAAGCGCAGGAAACAGCTCTCTTAGAGGCCGCCCGGGCCGCGGCACGCCGCAAAACGCTGGACGAGCTGACCACCCGCCTGGCCGAAACCGAAACGGCACTGGCCGGGCTGGCCGACACGGATACCCGCCGGGTGGAGCTGGAAGCCGACGCCTCCCGTCTTGCTCAGCGCGGGGAAACGCTCCGCAAACTGGAACAGAGCCTCACCGACTGTCAGCGCCGCGCTGCCGCTGCCAAGGCGGCACAGGAGCAGTACCGGCAGGCAGCCGCCCGCCAGACCGAGGCACACACCGCCCGGGATGGGCTGGAACGGGCGTTTCTGGACGCGCAGGCGGGCCTGCTGGCCCCAGACGCTGGAAGAGGGCA